>NZ_JBHYGR010000126.1:0-22191 GCF_042738155.1 Kitasatospora sp. NPDC059088
CGGCCCCATTCGTCGTTCGTCAGATCACCCCGCCCCATGCCGGGCACAACGAGCCCGGCATGGAGAAGTCACATGATCCGCCGGACAGAACCTAGGGCCTGTCCGGGAACGGCAGCAGCTCCGGCCGCTTCGGCGGCCGGCCGTCGCCGGAGGAGCGGCCGGTGAGGCGGCGGCCGATCCAGGGGCCGAGGTGGGTGCCCAGCCAGCGGGCGTCGGAGCGCAGCCGTTCGGCGCGGCCGGGCGGGGCGACGGCGGGCAGCGGGGCGCGCCAGTCGAAGGCGGCCGGGCGGCCGAGGGCCTCCAGGACGCCTTCGGCGACCCGGCGGTGGCCTTCGGGCGAGAGGTGCAGCCGGTCCTCGGCCCAGAGCCGGCGGTCGTCGAAGCAGGGCGCGGAGAACAGGTCGACGACGGCGTAGCCGTCCTGCCGCCCGAGCTCCTGGACGAAGGCCTTCATCCGCAGGATGGCGGGCAGCAGCCGGGCGCCGCCGGCCATCCTGCGGCTGGGGTCGGTACTGGTGAACAGGACGACGGTGGCGCCGGTGGCGCGCAGTTCGGCGGCGCAGCGGCCGAGCAGCCGCTCGACCCGGTCGATGTCGCAGCCGGGGCGCAGCACGTCGTTGAGGCCGCCGGCCAGGGTGACGAGGTCGGCGCCCATCCCGGCGGCGGCGGGGAGCTGTTCGTCGTGGATCTGGCCGATGAGCTTGCCGCGGACGGCGAGGTTGGCGTACCGGAAGCCGTCGGATCCACCCTCGGACCCGCCCTCGGCGGCGAGCGCGGAGGCGACCCGGTCGGCCCAGCCGCGGTAGTGGCCGTCGGGATGGAGGTCGTCGCACATGCCCTCGGTGAAGGAGTCCCCGACGGCGACGTAGCTGGCGTAACTGCGGCTGATGGTGGGCACGGGCTGCTTCCGCTCTCCTGAGTTGGCTCCGCGATCCGACGATCGTACGTGTGCACTTGCCAACCAGTGTCGCGGGGGCCCGGCCGCTCATTCGGCGTCCAGTGTTCGTTTATCGCCCTGCGCCATCCTGGGGCCACGGGGCGGCGGCCGGCGACGGGGGCCTTGCCGCCGCCCCGCTCAGCCCCCGCCCAGCTCAGCCCCCGCCCGGCGCCCGTTCAGCCCCCGACGGCCGCCGCGACACCCGCGCCCGCACCCGCACCCGCGCCCGGAGCCGTGAACCAGTGCTCCCGCACCGCGTCGGTGGGCCGCTGGTCGCCGAGGGCGCCGAGCCCCCACTCCCCCAGGGCCTCGATCACCGGTCGCAGTTCGCGCCCCCGGTCGGTCAGCTCGTACACCGTGGCGTTGGCCGGCCGTTCCAGCCGCCGCCGTTCCGCGAGCCCCTCGCCCTCCAGCTGCTTGAGCCGGGCGGCCAGGATGTCGGTGGAGACCCCGGGCAGGTCGGCGTGCAGGTCGGTGTAGCGGCGCGGGCCGCGCAGGAGTTCACGGACGATCAGGAGGCTCCAGCGCTCCCCCACCGCGTCCAGGGCGCGGGCGACGGCGCAGTACTGGTCGTAGCTTCGGCGTGACATGTGGATCAGCATAGCCAAAAGGTTGGACTTTCCAAGTGCCTACTTGGTAGAACAAAGCGGTAGCAGCGGAGCGGTGGTGACGGTCGGGAGGCCGCAGATGGAGTTTCGGCAGTCGAGCAAGCTGAACGACGTGTGCTACGAGATCCGGGGTCCGGTGGTCGACCAGGCCAACGCCCTGGAGGAGGCCGGGCACAGCGTGCTGCGGCTGAACACCGGCAACCCGGCGCCGTTCGGCTTCGAGGCGCCCGAGGAGATCATCCAGGACATCATCCGCAACCTGCCCTCGGCGCACGGCTACAGCGACTCGCGCGGCATCCTGCCGGCCCGCCGCGCCGTGGTGCAGTACTACCAGCAGCGCGGGGTCCAGGGCGTCGGCGTCAACGACGTCTACCTCGGCAACGGCGTCTCCGAGCTGATCCAGATGGCGGTCACCGCCCTGGTGGACGACGGCGACGAGGTGCTCGTCCCGATGCCGGACTACCCGCTGTGGACGGCCTCCGTCCGGCTGGCCGGCGGCAAGGCCGTGCACTACCTGTGCGACGAGGAGGCCGAGTGGTACCCGGACCTCGACGACATCGCCGCCAAGATCACCGCCCGCACCAAGGCGATCGTCGTCATCAACCCCAACAACCCGACCGGCGCGGTCTACCCGAAGGAGCTGCTGGAGGGGATCCTCGACCTGGCCCGCCGCCACCAGCTGATGGTGCTGGCCGACGAGATCTACGACAAGATCCTCTACGACGGCACCGAGCACCACTGCCTGGCCGCGCTCGCCGAGGACGTGCTCACCCTCACCTTCAACGGCCTCTCCAAGGCCTACCGGGTGGCCGGCTTCCGCAGCGGCTGGCTGGTCGTCTCCGGCCCCAAGCAGCACGCCACCGACTACCTGGAGGGCCTGACCATGCTCTCCGGCATGCGGCTGTGCCCCAACGTGCCCGCGCAGTACGCCGTCCAGGCCGCGCTCGGCGGCCACCAGTCGATCAACGACCTGGTCCTGCCGAGCGGCCGGCTCACCGAGCAGCGCGACATCGCGGTCAAGGCGCTCAACGAGATCCCCGGGGTCAGCTGCGTCAAGCCCAAGGGCGCGCTGTACGCCTTCGCCAAGCTCGACCCGGCGGTGCACCGGATCGTCGACGACGAGCGCTTCGTGCTGGACCTGCTGCTGCGCGAGAAGATCCACGTCGTCCAGGGCACCGGCTTCAACTGGCCCCGCCCGGACCACTTCCGCTTCGTCACCCTGCCGCGCGCCGACGACCTGGAGACGGCGATCAACCGGATCGGGCGCTTCCTGGCCACGTACCGGCAGGTCTGAGCCCGTACGCTCACGGACCATGACCGTTCTGCGCTCCGTCGTCCTGTTCGCCCTCGCGGCCGTCGCCGAGATCGGCGGCTGCTGGCTGGTCTGGCAGAGCGTGCGGGAGCAACGGCCGTGGTGGCTGGCCGGGTTGGGCGTGGTGGCGCTGGGCGTGTACGGCTTCGTGGCGGCGCGGCAGCCGGACGCCGAGTTCGGCCGGGTGCTGGCCGCCTACGGCGGGGTGTTCGTGGCCGGCTCGCTGCTGTGGGGCATGGCCGTGGACGGCTTCCGGCCGACCCGCTACGACGTGCTGGGCGCGCTGATCTGCCTGGCCGGGGTCGGCGTGATCATGTACGGGCCCCGGCGCTGAGGGCTTCGCTCCTCGACGCCGGGGCCCGGCAGGGGGGTTCGGGGACTACCAGCCCCAGCCGCCGCCCTGGCCGTCGTCGTCGCTGTTGGAGTCCCAGCCCTCGCCGACCTTGCGCAGGATCGTGTAGTGGTCGATCTGGGTGCCGTTCTCGGCCAGCGCGGTGACCTTCATGGACGACTTCTGGCCCAGGTGGGCCGGGGTGACGTCGACCTTGATGAAGGAGTAGCCGGTGTAGCGGACCCGCGACCACTGGATGGTCTCGGGGGTCTTCACCCGGCCCTTGCTCCAGTAGTAGCTCTGCACCTCGTCCTGGTGGTTCTCGTGGCCCTCGTAGGTGTCCGGGGTCGCGAAGTTGTACAGGCTGCGGCCGGCCGCGCCCGCGGTCACGTAGACCACGCCGTCCTTGGCCGGCTCGATGGTGGCGCCGCTCGGCACCTGCTTCGAGACCTTGTTGCCGAGGATGGCGTCGGTGCGCTCGTAGATGTGGTTGTGGCCGTTGATGACCAGGTCCACCCGGTACTTCTCGAACAGCGGCACCCAGGCCTCGCGGACGCCGCCCTCGGAGGCGTGGGCGACGGTGGTGGAGAAGGCGCAGTGGTGGAAGAAGACCACGACGAAGTCGACGGTCTCGTCGTTGCGCAGGTCCTTGAGGGTGCGCTCCAGCCACTTGGTCTGCTTGTTCGCCGAGATGCCCAGGTTGGCCGGGATCTCGTAGGAGACGTCGTTGGCGTCCAGCGAGATGACGCCGACGTTCTTGTACCGGAAGGTGTAGACGCCGGGGACCTGGCGCGGGTCCGGGCCGTTGTCCGGCAGGAAGAAGCGGGCGTTCTCGCCGCCGTAGCCGTTCGGCGAGTACCAGGCCTCGATGTCGTGGTTGCCGTACGCGACCATCCACGGGATGTCGGCGGCGACGGTCTCGGTCTGGACCAGGAAGTCGTCCCAGGTCTTGGCGTTGAAGACGGACTTGTCCGGGTCGGTGCCGGAACCGGCCGGGTCGGCGTAGCAGATGTCGCCGGCGTGCAGGTGGAAGGCCGGCTTCTGGGCCTTGATGATGTTGTCGTTGCCGGCCGCGTGGGCGCTGACGCCCTGGTCGCCGAAGGCGGTGAAGGTGAACGGCTCGTACACCTTGCCCCAGCGGTGGTCGCGGGAGGGCGCGGTGCGGAAGGTGTGCAGGGTGGAGATCTGCTGCTGCGAGGCCGGGTCGAAGCCCTCGTGGCCGACGCCGTAGTAGTAGGTGGTGTCGGGCTGGAGGTCCTCCAGCGCCACGTGCAGGTAGTACTGGTCCACCGGCTTGCCGGTCGGGGTCAGCGCCGGGGTGTGCAGCGCGCGGACCTCGGCCTGGATCTTGTGGCTCAGCTCCCACGGGTGCTTGCCGAAGCGCAGGAACGGCTTCCTGACCGGCGCCGGGACCTGCCAGGAGATGCGGAACTGGGTGTCCGGCTCGGCGCCGAACTGGAGGTGACGCCCGACCGGCGCGACCAGCGCACCGTCGATGCCGGCCGTCGTGGCACCCGTCAGGAGCTGGGGGCTCGCCGGGGCGGCGAAGGCCGGCGCGCTGCCCAGGGCACCGCCGACGGCGACCGCGCCCACGGTGACGGCACCGGCGCGCAGCATCCGGCGGCGGGAGAAACGGGCCCGCAGGTACTCGTGCTGCTCGGCCATGCTCATGCGGTCGGCAAGCTTGGCCGGCACGCCCATGTTGGGGATATCCATGCGCGGGACTCTGTCAGCGGCGCGTTGACCGCGCACGGACTTCCGGTGAACGGGGGTCAGCGCATCGGCCACTCGAACACCAACGTTCGACCATGGTTAGGCAAAGAGCATGTCCACATCGAAGTGATGTCGGATCATCGGCCCCGGCCGGGCGGGTGGTTCGGGGGACGGCGGCTCAGGACGGTGGCTCAGGAGGACGGCTCAGGAGGACGGCTCAGGAGGACGGCTCAGGAGGACGGTTCGTCCCAGAGGTTCGCCGACCGGTTGCCGGTGCCGTCGCAGGTGCGGCAGATCTCGTCCCGGTACGCCTGCTTGGCGCCGGTCGCGTCCACCCGGTAGCGCACGTACACCCCGGTGCCGTCGCAGAGGAAGCAGTTGCCGCCCCCGCCGCCCACCTCGGTGGTGCCGGTGCCCTGGCAGGTACGGCAGTTGAGGCCGGCGGTCCGGCCGGTGCCCGCGCAGATGCGGCAGACCGTCGTCATCGTCTTCCTCCCGTTGCGCGGAACGGCTCGACGCCACCGGTCATGGTAGTGGGCCGACCCCGGAGCCGTGCCGGGACGTCGATCTGACGGTCCGTCAGCACCTCGCGGTCCCCGCGGTCACTCCGGCAGGCCCTCGCGGACCCGACGGGAGACCGAGATCAGCTGGAGGTCGAGCAGCCCGGGCGGCTCGGCGACGCCGGGGCCGCCCGCCCGCACCCAGGCGGCGATGTCGTCGATCATCTCGTCCATCAGCACGAAGCCGAACCAGACCGGACGCGCCCCCGCCGCCCGCCCCTCGCTGGACGGGCCGACCACCACCACGTTGGACTGGGAGCAGACGTCCAGGCACTTCGACCCCCGGACCCGGCCCGCCGAGCCGACCGCCGTCCGCAGCCGCTCGAACTGGCCCGCGTGGTCCACCTCGGGGTGCTTGGTCAGGCTGCCGCAGCAGCAGTCGCGGCAGACGGTGACGGTCACCGGGGCACCGGTGCCCCGCTTGCCGTCGCGGTCGCGGTCACGGTCGCGCTCTCGGCGGCTCATCCCCGCTGATCCCCCTCCTGGTCGGCGGCCCGGTTCGACGGCACGCTCTGCACCGGAACTGTACCTGTCAGCCCACCGGGCATCGAGACCGCCCGGGGCCCCGGGAGACCCGGAACACGCACCAGGTGAACCGAATTCCCTTCCCGCACGTATCGGCGGCAATTCCGAAACGCGGTGGAGCGGAATTCGAAATGGCACCCGGTGTCATCTGACGGGATTTCCGGAAATTCCGCCGTCACCTATGGACGGCCGCGAAACCTGGATGTAACTTACCTGCGAGTAGTACGAGTAGTAGCTGTGGCCCGGCTCAGCACGACCCCCCACCCGTCGTTTCTCTCCCCCAGGAGGAACCGTGCTCCGCCCTGCCCGGAATTCCCGGCGACTCCGCAATTCCAGCGCCCTCGCGGCCGTCGCCGTCGGCGCCGCCCTCGCGCTCACCTCCACCACCGCCCAGGCGGCCACCCCCGCGCCGAAGCACTACGTGGCCCTCGGCGACTCCTACGCCGCCGGCGCCGGCGTCCCCGGCCAGTCGGCCGGCCTGTGCCTGCGCTCCGACCACAACTACGGCCACCTGGTCGCCGCCTCGCTCAAGGCGGGCGCGTACACCGACGTCACCTGCGCGGCCGCCAAGGTCAAGGCCATGACGCAGCCCCAGTACGACGCCTTCATCCGGGTCAACGACCCGCAGCTGGACTCGGTGACCGCCGACACCGACCTGGTCACCCTCGGGATCGGCGGCAACGACCTCGCCGCCAGCGACCTCGGCCTCGGCGAACTCGTCGCCACCTGCATCGCCGGCGCGGTCGTCAACCCGCTCGGCACGCCCTGCAAGGACGTCTACCACCACGGCTACTTCGACTGGCGGACGTGGTCCTGGCAGTACGGCGACGACGACCTGGCCGAGCGGATCACCGGCACCATCGCCCCCCAGATCGCCACCACCCTCCGGCAGATCCACGCCAAGGCCCCCAAGGCCCGGGTACTGCTGGTCGGTTACCCGTCCGTGCTGCCCGCCGACGGCTCGACCTGCGTCCTGCGCCAGCCGGTGACCCCCGGCGACGTGGAGTACATGCACGGCGTGCTCGACAAGCTGAACGCCGCCCTCAAGTCCACCGCGGCCGCCAACGGCGCGACGTACGTGGACACCGCGACGCCGACCCGCGGGCACGACGTCTGCTCGGACGACCGCTGGATCGAGGGCGCCCTGCCCGGCTCGCCCGCCGTACCGTTCCACCCCAACGCGACCGGCGAGAAGGTGATGGCGGACGCGGTGCTCGCCGCGCTCAAGTAGTCCGCCCGTCCGTCGTGGAGAGCCACGAGGGGCCGGTGACCAGGGTCTGGTCCACCGGCCCCTCGGGCCGTCCTCGGGCCGTCCTCGGCCCGTCTGCGGGCGGCGCGCTACTCGGCGTCGGCCGCGGAGCCCGCCGCCAGCCCCGCCGACCACTTCTCCTCGACCCGGCCGAACTTCCAGAACGCGATCGCCCCGGCCCAGGTCAGCACGAACAGGCCGACGATCGCGTAGCCGACGAAGTTGAGGTCCAGCCCGCCGATCCAGGCGATCGGCCCGCTGGTGATGTCCAGCTTCTCGCCGAGCAGGCCGATCAGCTCGACCAGGCCGATGACCAGCGCGACCAGCACCGACAGGCCGGTGACCGTCAGGTTGTAGTAGATCTTGCGGACCGGCTTGGAGAACGCCCACTCGTAGGCGAAGTTCATGAACGAGCCGTCGATGGTGTCCAGCAGGCTCATCCCGGCCGCGAACAGGATCGGCAGCGTCAGCAGCGCGTACCAGGGCAGCGAGAACGCCGCCGCGCCGCCGGCCAGCACCAGCAGGGACACCTCGGTCGCGGTGTCGAAGCCCAGGCCGAACAGCAGGCCCACCGGGTACATGTGCCAGGGCTTGGTGACCGCCCGGGTGACCTTGCCGAGGATCCGGTTCATCAGCCCGCGGCGCTCCAACTGGCGCTCCAGCTCCGCCTCGTCGTACTCGCCGACGCGCATCCGGCGGAACACCTTGAGGATGCCGTTGAAGGCGCCCAGGTTGATCAGGCCGAGCAGCAGCAGGAAGCTGCCGGAGACCGCGGTGCCGATCAGACCCGTCATCTTGTGCAGGGTCGAGTCGTCCGCCTGGACCTGGTCCGCGAGCGTGCGGATGCCGAAGGCCAGCAGCGCGCAGAGGCCGAAGACGATCGAGGAGTGCCCGAGCGAGAACCAGAAGCCGACCGACAGCGGCCGCTTGCCCTGGCCCATCAGCTTGCGGGTGGTGTTGTCGATCGCCGCGATGTGGTCCGCGTCGAAGGCGTGCCGCATCCCCAGGGTGTAGGCGGTCAGGCCCATGCCCGCGCCGAAGACCTGGCCGCCGACGTCGTAGTGCTCGGGCGCCACCAGCGCGAGCAGGGTGAACCAGCCGATGACGTGCAGCGCGAGGATGAAGCCGCCCATCCCGGCCAGCCGGATCCACTCCTCGCGGGTGAGCCGGTCGCGCCATCGGACGGCTGGGGCACCTGCCGGGGCGGCTGTGGCGGCGCTGGGCATCGTGTGGTCCTTCTTTCGGGCGGTCCGGACTCGGGCGGTCCGGAGAAAGCTGGGCCATCTTTCCCCCCTCCGGCGAGCAGTTGCAAGTCATGTGCAGATGCCGGACGGCGGCGAACCGAACCACGACGGCGCAGGCCAGGGGCGCGCGTCCGGCCGCCGCACGCCTGCGCAGCGTCACCACTGCGGGCCCCTCATCAGGAAATCGCCCGATTCCTCCCCTAGGGTCGGAGGGGCCGAGCCCGCCGCGCGCCCCCCGAACGCGCCGCGGGCCGCTCGGCGCTCACCGGCCCGGGACCCCGATGGGAGCGGCCATGCCGTCGTACCCCTTCCACACCACCCGCGAGGACCTGCGCATCCCGCTGCCCGACGGCACGGAACTCGCCGCCCGACTCTGGCGCCCGGTCAGCGACGAGCCCGTCCCCGTCCTGCTGGAGTACTCGGCCGACCGCCTCGGCGACCGCACCGCCGCCGAGGACGCCCGCCGCCACCCCTGGTACGCGGGCCACGGCTACGCCGCCGTCCGGGTCGACACCCGCGGCCACGGCGACTCCGGCGGCCTGCCCGGCGAACCCGGCGGCGAGCAGGAACTCACCGACGGCGCCGCCGCCGTCGACTGGCTCGCCCGCCGCCCCTGGGCGAACGGCCGGGTCGGCCTGCTCGGCGTCGGCGCGGCCGGCACCACCGCGCTGCGCCTGGCCGCCCGGGCGCCCGGGACCGTCGGCGCGGCCGTCACCGCCTGCCCCGAGGGCGGCCACCGGCTCGGCGGCGCCGTCCTCGCCGCCGACCTGCACACCCGGCTCACCGCCCTGATCGCCGACGCCGCGCTCCCCCCGGACCCGCGCCGCCTCGGCGACGCCTGGCGGCCCGGCTGGCTGGCCCGGCTCGAATCCCTCGAACCCCCCGTCGACGCCTGGCTCGCCGCCGGGGACACCACCGTGCCGGTGTCCGTCCCGGTCCTCGCCGTGGCCGGCTGGGGCGACCCGTCCTGCTCCTTCGTGCTGCGCCTGCTCGCCGAGTCCCCCACCGCGCGCGCCCTGCTCGGCCCCTGGCCGCACGGCCTGCCCGAGGCCGCCCTGCCCGAGACCCTGCGCTGGTGGGACCACTGGCTGCGCGGCGTCGACACCGGCGCCGTCAAGGAACCCGCCCTGCGCAGCTGGATCAGCACCCGCTGGACCGGCGAGGACGCCTGGCCCTCCCCCGACGTCCGGGAGATCCACTACGACCTCGACGGCCAGCTGCGCACCGCCGGCACCGCCTCCCACGACCGGTACGTCCCCGTCCGCTCCCCGCAGCACACCGGCCTCAACGCCGGCGCCTACGTCCCGCACGGCCGCCCCGCCGACCAGCCGCCGGACCAGCGCGAGGAGGACGGCCGCTCGGTCTGCTTCGACTCCCAGCCGCTGCCCGAACCCGTCGAGCTGCTCGGCGCGCCCACCGCCCGGCTGCGGCTGCGCTCCGGCGGCGGGCCCGCCCAGGTGGTCGCCCGGCTGTGCGCGGTCGGCCCCGACGGCACCTCCGCCCTGCTCACCCGCGGCGTGCTGACCGCCGCCGGCCCGGACGTCGAGGTCGAACTCGCGGCCTGCGCGGCCACCGTCCCGGCCGGGCACCGGCTGCGGCTCGCGCTCTCCTCCGTCTACTGGCCGTGGGTGTGGCCGAACGCGGACGACACCGGGTACGCCCTCGACCCGTCCCACTCCACCCTCGTCCTGCCCGTCCGCCACCTCGCCGCGGACGCCGGCGCCGCACCCGTCACCCTGGCGGCCCCCACCCTGCCCGACCCGCCGGACATCCACCTCACCGAACCGCTCACCGCCCGGCCCGAGCACGTCACCGTGCACGACATCGGCCGCCACGAGTGGCGCACCGAACTCTCCCCCGCCACCGACGGCACCCGCACCCACCCCGACGGCCTGGTCCGCGACGAGCACACCGTCACCGCCTACCGCATCCTCACCGGCGCCCCGCTCAGCGCCCAGGCCCGCACCGACCGCACCGTACGGCTGGAGCGGCCGGACATCGGCTGGGACGTGACCGTCCAGACCCGCACCCAACTGCGCTGCGACGCCGGGCACTTCCTCAGCGTGGTGCAACTGCGGGCGCTGGAGGCGGGGTCGGTGGTGTTCGCCCGGGAATGGCAGCACCGGGTGGCACGGGAGAGCTTCCCAAAGTAGTTCTTATACAATTGCCTTTCCTGTCTCCCCTGGCTTATAACTGGCCCATGAAGACCCTCGGCCTGATCGGCGGCATGAGCTGGGAATCCACCGCCGAGTACTACCGCACCCTCAACGAACTCACCCGCGACCGGCTCGGCGGCCTCCACTCCGCCCGACTGGTGCTCCACTCCGTCGACTTCGCCGACATCGAACGGCTCCAGGCGGCCGGACGCTGGGAGGACGCCGGGGCGATCCTCGCCGACGCCGCCCGCGGCCTGGAGGCCGCCGGCGCCGACCTGCTGCTGATCTGCACCAACACCATGCACAAGGTCGCCGACCAGGTCGCCGAAGCCGTCTCCATCCCCCTGCTGCACCTCGCCGACGCCACCGCCGACGCCGTCCACGCGGCCGGCCTGCGCCGGGTCGGCCTGCTGGGCACGGCCTTCACCATGGAACAGGACTTCTACCGCGGCCGCCTGACCGCCAACGGCCTGGACGTCCTCGTCCCCGGGCCCGAATCCCGCGCCCTGGTCCACCGGGTGATCTACCAGGAACTCTGCCTCGGCCTCGTCCACGAGGAATCCCGCGCCGCCTACCGCCGCGTCATCGCCGACCTGGTCGCCGCCGGCGCCGAAGGCATCATCCTCGGCTGCACCGAGATCGAACTCCTCGTCCACCCCGAGGACAGCCCCGTCCCCCTCTTCCCCACCGCCCGCCTCCACGCCGAGGCCGCCGTCACCGCCGCCCTGGCCGCCCTCGCCGACGATCCGGCGTGACGCGCGAGGAACGGCCGTACTGGAACACCAACGTGGCGCGGCACCCCGGGATCCTGCGGGCGGTGCCGCCCGGGTGCGGGGCGGCGCTCGACGTCGGGTGCGGGGACGGGCTGTTGGCGGCGAAGCTCGCGCCGCGGTGCGGGCGGGTGGTCGGGGTGGACAGCGACGGGGGGATGGTCGCGCGGGCGCGGGCCGCCCACGGTGACATCACCTTCCTGGAAGGGGACTTCCTCACCCTCGAACTGCCCACCGGCGGCTTCGACTTCATCTGCTCGGTGACGGCCGTGCACCACATGGACTTCACGGCCGCGCTCACCAGGATGCGGGAACTGCTGTGCCCCGGAGGGGTGTTGGTGGTGGTCGGCCTGGCCCGGGAGGAGACGGTGGCGGACCGGGCCCGGTGGGTCGCGGCCGCGCCGCTCGTACGGGCCGTGAAGGCCCTGCGGCGGGCGTCCGGCCCGGAGGGCATGCCGACGGCCGCCCCCGCGATGAGCTACCGGGAGGTGCGGGAGACCGCCGGGCGGGTGCTGCCCGGGGTGCGCTACCGGTGGCACGTCCTGCGGCGCTACTCCCTGACCTGGCACAAGCCCTGAGGCCTCCGGGCCGCTCAGCGCTGGGCGGCCGCCGCGGCCAGCAGCGCGCCGGCGAGGAACGGCGCGATCGAGACGACCATGAATCCGAGCGTCCGGGCCCCGGAGACGTACCACCGGGTCGGCTTGAGACCCAGCAGCGCCTGGGCCCACGGCGTGACGTAACCGGCGCCGTGGTGGCGCACCGCGTCGGTGAGAAGGTGCAGGTGCTTGGGGGCGACGGTGAGGATCACCCACCCGCCGGAGCGGTCGGATACGGACACCAGCGTCACCGGGCCGCCCCACCGCGACTGCCCCTCCCAGGCCCGTACGGTCGCGAGGTCGGTCAGGTCCACCTCCCGCGGCCCCGACCAGGTACGGGCCCGGACGATGCCCCCGGCCACCCGCCAGCCCTTCCGCCGCGCGGTGCCCGCGTCCAGCAGGACCGCGGGCCCGAGCACGGCCACCAGCCCGGACCAGAGCGGCGCCCCCGAGTCCACGAAGGCCGGCCCGACCACCAGCGGCGGCAGGACGACCGCCAGCAGGAGGACGGCCCAGCCGACGGCGAAGAACGTACGCCGTCTTCGGACGGCAGCGGTGGAATCACTCACCGCGCGACCGTAGACCCGCCCACCGCTCGCGCACCATGCCGTTTCCCGGCAATCTCAGGCGGAGTTCCCCGCACCCCGAACCTCCCCGGCGGGCGGGTCACCACCGGTGTCCGACCCGGCTTCCTGCCGTTCGGGCGCGGCCGTGGGCTCCACGGGGTTCTCCCCGCGCACCGTCCGCAGGACCTGGACGAGGCGCACTGCCTCGCTGAGGCCGAAGCGGTGCGCCAGCAGCAGGAAGGTGAGGAGCGGGACGGTGATCGCCACCAGGGGCGCGGTGACGAAGGCGGGCAGACCGAGCATCCCGGTCGTGACGGCCAGGGAGACGGTGACCAGCAGCGCCGTCACGGCCGCCATCGCCAGCCGTCGCCCGTCGGCGCGGTCCGGCGACTCGGGGGCGCTCGTCGGCAGGTCCGGTGGCTGCCCGTGCTCCCTGAGCAGGTTGGTGAACTGTCCGTCGGCGACCTGTTCGGCGATCACCGCCGCCAGTTCGGCCAGTTTCCGGGTGGCACGGTCCCGGTCCGGCAGCAGCTCGTCGGCGGTCCGTTCCAGGAGGGCGGCGACCTGCCGGGCATGGCCGAGCATGAGTTCCCGGGTGCTCGCCCGGGCGCCGTAGTCGTCGGCGGCCCGCCCCGCCGCATCGATCAGCGCCTGCCCCAGGGCCTGCGCCTTCACACTGAGCCCGGCGGCCTCCGCGTGGCCCGCCCCGGGCTCGTGCAGCCGGGCGCAGGCCCGCAGCACGAGCAGCGCCGGGAACACCGGCTTCTGGGCGGGTCGCACGGCGGTGGCCCGCACCGCGCCGTACACGGACGCGGCCGCGATGAACGCGGCCGCCCAGAGGGCGATCGTCTCCGCGACGTACACCTTCTCCTGGTGCGTCGGGCAGGGGCCGACTTCGCCGCCCGAGGTGGGGAGGTATCCCCCGGGCGTGCAGAGCCCCTTCATGCCCGAGAGGATGAACCCGACCAGCATCACGGCCAGGAACCCGACCGCGATGATCCGGAACACGAGCTCCCCGTCGCCCTGGCAAGCCAGTGCGCGGCGCAGCAGACCGACGTCGAGTCGTCTCCCCACGGCCGCCCGGAGGTCCTTCGCCGCAGTGGCCGTACGCCGGTCCACCGTCCGGTGGTGCAGGTGCGCGAGCGGATGCCACCAGGGCGGTGCCACGGGCGGCAGGGGCGGAGCGAGTGTCATGGCGCACAGCCTGCCGGTCGCCTACGACAGTCCGCCGGCCGGAGGCGATATCCGCTTGGGCCGGGACGGGCCCGCCGGGTACGGTTCGACGACGTTCGAGGAGGTGGTGCGCCGTGGTGCGAGCGATGCTGCTGCTGGACGTGGACGGGCCACTGAACCCCGATGCCGCGAAGCCGCACCGGCGGCCGGAGGGCTACCGGACCCACCGGCTGCTGACCCCGCGCTGGGCGGCCCACGAGCGGCGGCGGCTCGCCCTGTGGGGGATGCCGCACAAGGCGCCGAAGCCGCTGCGGGTGTGGCTCAACCCTGAGCACGGGCCGGCCCTGGCGGCGCTGCCCTTCGAACTGGTGTGGGCGACGACCTGGGAGGAGGAGGCCAACTCCTTCATCGGCCCGCTGCTGGGGCTGCCCGAACTGCCGTACATCGCCTGGTCCGAGCCCCGGCCGGAGCCGGCCGGCGGGGTGTTCTGGAAGACCCCGGAGGTCGTCGCCTGGGCGCGGGGCCGCCCCTTCGCCTGGGTCGACGACAACATCACGGACGCGGACCGCGCCTGGGTCGCGGCCCACCACCCCGGCCCGGCGCTGCTGCACCACGTCGACCCGAAGGTCGGTCTGACGGCGGACGACTTCGGCCGGCTGGCGGCCTGGGCCGGCGGCGCCCCGGGTTGAGGCGCGGCGGGCGGCGCCTCGTACGATGCCGCCCATGCCCGGCTTCGAGGTTCTGCAGGATGTCTTCTGGGACGGCTCCGTCGACCACGGCGTTCAGCCGCCACTGACCGATCAGCTCGTCCACCAGGCCGAACACACCCTGGGGGTGAGTCTCCCGGCCTCCCTGGTGGCACTGCTCCGGCTCCAGAACGGTGGACAGGTCACGGACGGCCTGTGCGCCTTCCCGACCTCGGCGCCGACCTCCTGGGCCTCGGACCACGTGCCCTTCGAGCACCTGATGGGGATCGGCCACCGCCCCGGGACGCTGTCCCTGCTCGACAGCGCCTACCTGGTCGGGGAGTGGGGCCTGCCGGCTCCGCTCGTGCTCCTCAGTGGCAGCGGCCCCTGCTGGATCGCCCTGGACTACCGGACGGGTCCGACCCCCACGGTCGGATGGTTCGACGCCGACTTCCGATCCGAACTCCCCCTGGCCGCGGACTTCCAGGAGTTCGTGGAGGGACTCACCGATCCCGAGGCATACGCCTGAACCGTGCCGCCTCGACAGGGCGGGGCGGTTCAGCCCTCGACGGCCGAGACGTACACCCCGTACGAGGTGGCGGCGCTGTGCTCGGCGAAACGTTCCTCCTGCATGGCCGTCACCGTCCGCACCACCAGGACGGCGAGGACGGCGGCGACCAGTTCGAGCGCGTCGGAGGCGATCAGCCAGGCCACGCCCTGCTGGTACTGGTCCGGGTAGCGCGCCGTGTCGGTCGACTGGCTTCCCACCGCGTCCACCACGTTGAACAGGCAGAAGCTGACCCACCAGGCGTTGACGACCGTCGTCGGGAGCGGTGTCCGCACCCCGGACGCGTCCGGCCGGACACCGGCCTGCCAGATGTCGCAGGCGATCCGCCAGGGGAACCAGAGGAAGACCACGGGCGTGAACCAGCCGCCGACGGCCCAGCCGCGGCTGTGCCGGTGCCCGTGCGGGCTCAGCCACTCGGCGTTCACCCGCACCCGGTGGAACCAGCTGAGGAAGGCGACCGTCGATCCCATCAGGGCCAGGCTGTAGAGCAGGTACGCGAGCATCTGGAGCCCGTACGAGGGGCCGAACGCGCTGCCGTCACCGAACTCGACGCCGCTCGGCAGGTCACCCGCCGCGCGGTACAGGAGGGAGTCGGCGACGAGCCGGAAGACGGTGAGCGCACCGCAGACGACGAGCAGGACGGTGGCGGCGGTGGCGAGCGATCTCGGCGACCGGTACGCGGCGGGCGAGGACATGGGTGAACGGCTCCAGGAGTGGACCAGCGTGACGGGGCACCACCTCGGCGCCCCGGCAGCTTCGTGTGCGAGTACGTGCACGAGCCTGCGCGCGCGTGGTACGTGCGCGAGCTACGTGCGCCGCCAGTATGGCGGCACCCTCGGACAGGCCGGGAGGGTACGCAGGAAGTCGACCGGGCCGACTTCCTGTGCAGGCGAACTCAACCGGTGGACGGGGCGGGGCCGTCCGGCCGGTGGGCGACCGCGGCGAACATCGTCACGGAGAGGTGGAAGGCACGCCGCCCGGCCGCGGCCGTGAGTTCGGCGTACAGGTCGTCGCGCTGCGCCTCGGTGAGCAGCCCGCGGCCGACGGCCACCGCCGCGAGGCCGCGCAGGAGCGGCCAGGGGACGGTGTCGGGGTCGTGCAGCAGCACGTCGGCGCCGACGTGGTCGACGGTCAGACCGGCTGCCGAGAGCCAGCCCGTCAGGCGGCGTCCGGCCTCCGGGGTGGCGGAGTTGGCCAGGGTGACGCCGGTGAGCGCGGTCCGGGCCTCCGCGGCGGCCGGGTGGAGGAGGAGCGTGGACCAGTCGGTGTCCAGCAGCGCGACCCGCCCGCCCGGGCGCAGCACCCGCGCCATCTCGGCGACGGCTCCCGCCGGGTCGCTCAGGTGCTGGAGGACACGCTCGCACCGGACCGCGTCCACCGCACCGTCGGGCAGCGGCAGGGCCAGCGCGTCACCGTCGAGGAACCGCGCCGCACTGCCCGCCTCGGCGGCGCGCCGCCCGGCGACGGCGCGCAGGCCGGGGTTCGGTTCGAGGCCGGTCGCGGCGCCGTCCGGGCCGACCGCGGCCGCGAGGACGAGGGTCTCCGAGCCCGTACCGGACCCGATGTCCAGCACCCGCTCACCGGGCCGCACGGCCAGTTGCTCGTGCGCCCACTCGCGCAGCCGCCGCACACCCGGGTTGGCGGCCTGCACGTCCAGCACCGCGACCAGCCGCTCGACGACCTCCGGGTCGGCGTCGGGCACGCGGAAGGCCGAGAAGGGCTGGTGGTCTGCCATGGCCGCCAGTGTAGGAGCGGGGACGGGCCGCCGAGGTGACCGACCGCGCGCAACACGGACCGGAACCAGGTGGGGCGGCGCCCGGGGTTGCGGTTACCGAGGAATCCCACCGGAGCAACGTCCCGCGTGTGTAAGCTGGTTGTGTTGATGTGGCGACAGGCCCACGCACTCGGTCACCGGCGGCCGGGGTGGGCGAAGGGCTCCGGAGAGTCACCCGCAGGCGTCACCCCTCTTCATCCGCACGCACAGACAGACGCACCTGTCTCTCCAGCCGCCGCCGGACGGCTCCGTGGGGGGATTGGAGTCTCATGTCCGCGTCGGACAATGTCACCCGCCTGGCCAGGCGCATCCAGAGGCTGACCGGCCTACCGCTCTGGCGGGCCCGTGAACTCGCCGGGCAGGTAAGGGTCTTCGTCAAGCACCCGGTCCCCGACGCCGCCACCCCGGCCCAACGGCGCTTCGAGGCGATGGTGGTGGGCGTGCTCGCCAATGCCTTCCGCGACCGCCAGTACGACGGGGCCGTCCTGGGGGTGCTCGCCGCGACCCAGGACAGGGACGGACTCACGCTGCACCTCCACCCGGAGATGGCCGACGAGGTGGTGGGCGAACTGATAACCGACTGGACGCGCGAGCGCCACAGGGTCGGATGGACCCCTAACGTGCAATGGCTGCTCCGGAACGGACAGTTCGTGATCACCAGCGAGCTCCGTTCTGCTCGCATCACCTTGGTCCGAGCCGACGGTGACCCGCTCTGGATGCCGAGCCTGCTCCCGTACGAGATGACGAAACCAGCCCTCCGACTGGAGGACACTCGCGCCAGGTACTGGGACCGGACCGCCGCCCCGGACGTCCGCGATCTGCTGTGGAGCAGACTGCTGCGCCGCCCCACCCTGCTGAACCGGGCCGCTGCCACCCACGGAGTGGCCAACTGCTACACCCATGGCGTGTCCGATCTGGTGATCGAATGGTGCTGTGGGGACAGCATGGAGGCGCTCTTCGCCATCCTGCTGGCCCATGGCCTGGCCGACGGGCTCGATGGGGCGGACGCCGCCGAACTCTACAAGGCCTCGGCGACCGCCATGGTCGGAAGTCAAACCGTCGTCCTGAGGCGACATGCTCTCTGCAATCACGGGGAATCGGCGGACACCCACGGCTTGGACCGGGCGGAGGCCGTCCGATGACCCCCACCGTCGCCCTGGCGGGCGCCCTGCTGTGCGGCGTGGTGAGCGGAGCGATCCGGGCGTGGCGTGACGTCCTCGTGCTCCGTCGCCTGGAACGCCTGATGACCGGTTGCACCGCCCGCCAGCGCGCCGAGGTGGCCCAGACCATCGCCGCGTCCTTCCGCCGCCCCGGCCGACCCCAACTTCCCACTGCTGCAAAGGAGGTAGACGAGGCCGACCAGTAGCCGCCCGGCAGGTCCGGCCGGGCGGCGCGGGTGGGGTGAGGTCAGGCCACCGATTGGCGGTCGCGTGCGGGGGGCGGGGTGGGAGTGGCGTCGTCCGGGCGGTGGGGCATCCGCAGGACGGCGACCGCGCCGAGGCCGACGACGGCGATGGCGATGGCGATGGCGAGCATCAGGAGGATGAGGAGGGTGCCCGCGGGGCATCGGCACGGGGCGAATCGATGGAGAAACCCGCACCCCTGGTGTCACCCTACGGACGGTGCTCCGGGATGACATTGTCGGGCTTGTCCAGCCAGGCTGTCTGTCCGGCAGGGGTCACCGTGAGCCCGTACCTCTCGTACCCGGGGCGTCCGGTTGCCGTCCACTGGTTGTAGGCGGCCTCCACTTCGTCCCAGAGCCGCCGGGGCCCGGACTGCCGAACCTCGAACCGGGATTCCCCGGGCACGGAGTCCACGGTCGCCCAGGACGTCACGGCCGTGTCGAACAACCACCACGTCCAGCCACCGTCACCGAACTCGTGCCGCCGGTAGTACACGTCCGGCAGGGCGAGCGCGGTGGCGAACTGTGCCAACCAGTCGCCCCCGATGATCTCGGGGTCGAACTCGGTCCAGGACTGCCCGGAGCCGCCCGGCCAGTCGCCCGGAAGGTAGTCGTCCACCGAAGCAGCCTGGTAGCGCTGCTGGCGGAGCATCATGAAAGCTGCCGACCGAGTGAACGGGCCGCTCGCCGTCCCGTCGTCGCCGACCGTGAGGCGCACGACTGCCCCGCCTCCGAACAGCGGCGAAACGGGGCTGACGATCACACCGCCCGGCTTGGTCTGTGCGAGCCAGGCAGGCGGGATGTCCCGCAGGGACACGGTGGAGATGATCCGGTCATACGGCGCCCGGGCACCCCATCCGAACGAGCCGTCCCCGCAGACGACTTCGGGGGTGTAGCCGGCGGAGCGGAGCGCCGTACGGGCTTGCGCGGTGACCTTCGCATCCACCTCGACCGTCGACACGTTCTCGGCGTCCAGGCGGTGGGACAGGAGCGCGGCGTTGTAGCCGGTGCCGGTCCCGATTTCGAGTACCCGATGCCCCGGGGCCGTGCCCAGGTCACCCAGCATCTCGACCACCATGGTCGGCATCGACGCCGACGACGTGGGCATACTCCGGTCAGCTTCCGCGCCGTCGTCCCACTGGGTGACGATCGGCACGTCGGCATAGGCCAACTTCATCCACCGGTCGGGGCTCTCGGAACGGCTGCACTCCGTGTCGCCGCCGTTCTCGTCCGCCCAGATGGTTTCGGGAAGGAACTCGTGTCGCGGCACGGCCGCCACGGACGACACCCACTCCTCCGAGAGCGCCCCGGAGTTGACGAGATTCGTCACCAGGGCCGCCCGCAGCGCTTCGGGGCTCCCGGGGGTCACGACTTCTTGTGCTTCGGAGCGGGGTCGGGGTTCTTTCCGTCCTTCGACGGCTTCGGCCCGATGGCCCCACCGCCCGGCTTGGCGTGCCCGCCGCCCTTGCCGTCGCTGGGACCGCCCTTGTTCTGGTCTCCCATGTCAGCTTCCTCTCTCGGTTCGGCTACTGGGGTTGATCAATGAGCCTGCCGTGGCAGGTTGGCGCCCCGTCCTGGCCGGTCTGACTCCGACTTTGTCAGGACGGGAGTTCATGAGCGGGGCGGACGCCCCAGGCGGTTCCTCTCGTACCGGTTTTCCACCGGCACCGGGCCCGCGCACGTGAACGACAGGTCGCTGGTCTCGGCGAAATGACCGTCCACCATCGGTTCTGTGCGTCTCGGAAGGAGCCGCCCGGCGGGTCCGGCCGGGCGGCGCGGGTGGGGTGAGGTCAGGCCACCGGTTGGCGGTCTCGGGTGGGGGGCGGGGTGGAAGTGGCGTCGTCCGGGCGGTGGGGCATCCGCAGGACGGCGACCGCGCCGAGGCCGACGACGGCGATGGCGAGGATCAGGAGGGTGAGCAGGGCCAGGCCGATCAGGAGTCGCACGGGGTGTCGCCCTCGGTCGCGTCGCGGTCGTAGTCGTGGGAGCGGAGGAGCGCGAGGAGGTTGACCACGGTGCTCGCCGGGGCGTTGCCGAAGCGGACGAGGACGCGGCCGTCCACCACGCTGTCGGTGGTCGCAGAGGGCCAGAGGAGACCGAACTTGCGGCCACGCTCGGCGAGTTCGACGAGCAGGTAGGCGATTTCGAGCTCGGTGTAGGTACGCATCAGCGGGTGACCCGGCTCGATCGGGCGGTCGACGGCGCTCACGCGGCGGCGTCCAGCTCGAACCAGACGGACTTGCCGGTCCTGCGGGTCTCCGTACCGAAGCGGTGGGTGAGCGAGCGCACGAGGTGCAGGCCCCGCCCGGAGAGGGCGAGCGGGTCGGAGTCCTCGCGCGGGGCGGGGAGGACCGGGCTCCCGTCGCTGACCGAGACGCGGAGGATGTCGCCGATGATGAGGACCACCACGACGGGCGCCGCACTACCGCCGTGGCGGTAGGCATTGACGAAGAGTTCGAGCAGAGCGAGCTCGGCATCGGCGACCAGGTCGGGCTTCCACCCGGCGCGCGAGGTGGCCTCGCGCAACTCCTCGCGCGGGGCCGACCAGTCAGGGGGGAGTTCGAGGGAGAACACGAAGATACCTCCGTGGGGGTTCAGAGATGACCATCGCTCAATCAAACGCGAGATCGACCCGATGGCATGACGAAGAAGCGCAGCCGCATCAGCCAGATGATCACGTTATGCATGCGACCCGTTACAGCCAGCATGACGCGAAGGCCATCGCGTGCGCAAGCGGATCTAAGTAGTGTGCAAAATTGCATATCGAACCCGAATTCGGTGCCACCCACTGCCAGTTGCCGGTAGCGCCTACGTGATCGGCAAGGGCAGACTGGTCCACCGACAGGTCAGGAGGGGCATTGCATGGCGGTATCAACCGTTCGGCGTCGTCGGCTGGGCGAGGAGCTGCGCAGGCTGCGCGAGCAGAGGAAGATCGCAGCAGACGTTGCTGCTGAGGCCACCGGCATGAGTCTGGCCAAACTGAACCGGATCGAGAACGCCCGCACAGCGGCCAAGATCGAGGACGTCAACAAGCTCCTCGACCACTACGGCTGCGAAGACGATGAGTTCCGTGCAGGTTTGATCGCCATCACGAAGGACGGCAGCAAGCGTGGCTGGTGGCTGAGCTACCGCGACGTCATCGATGCCTCAGCGACCGATCTGATCACACTCGAAACCGAGGCTTCGACGTTCAAGACGTACGAAGCGGCCTTCATCCCAGGCCTCTTCCAGACCGCCGAATATGCTCGGCTCGTCATCGACCGGCTTCGGGCCACGAAGGCCGGGACGGTTGACGACCTGGTGCAGGTCCGAATGGCACGGCAGTCCATCCTCACCCGCCCGAACCCCGTTGAGGTCTGGGCAGTCATCCATGAAGCCGCCCTCCAGGCAAACGCGAATCGCCCCGACATCATGGGGCCACAGCTCGACAAGCTGCTGACGATGAGTCGGCTGACGAACGTCAACATCCAGGTGATGCCTGCAGGTGCGGCTATCCACCCAGGCATGAGCGGCGCGTTCGTCCTGCTCGGATTCCCTCAGCGGAAGGATCTCGACGTCGTGCTCGTCGAAGGGCTGCTGAACGGATTCTGGGTCGAGGATCCGACTGACGTCGAGTTGTACCGGGCGAAGTTCCAGGAGATCACGGCCGAGGCTCTTCCTGTCGACTCCTCGATCGCCTTCATCACCGCACAGAGAGAGCTGATCAAGTGACCCACTACCCGGACGCTTCCGCGACTGGCTTCTCGTTCGAGAAGTCGAGCTACAGCGGCGGCAACGAGAACTGTGTCGAGTACGCATTCCTTACCGAAGCAGTCGCGGTCCGCGACAGCAAGGACCCTTCCGGCCCTGCCCTGGCCTTCGACCGCGCGGCGCACGAGGCCTTCATCAAGGCCATCTCCGCTGGGGAGTTCGAGTTCGGTCTCCTCTGAGCACCACTGAGGCGGGGGGGGGGGGGGGGCGGGGGGGGGGGGGCGCCGCCCCCCCCCCCCCCCCCCCCCCCCCCCCCCCCCACGCCGCCCCG
>NZ_JBHYGR010000126.1:22199-28128 GCF_042738155.1 Kitasatospora sp. NPDC059088
CCCAGTCCACAACCACCCCCAATACGCGGTTGTTCTTTCAGTGTGTCAGAACATCTCACACCACGGGGGGCGCCCCCCCCCCCCCGGCGGGCCCCCCCCCCCCCCCTCACTCCCCCTCGGGGACCTCCACGATCAGCAGCGTGCCGTGACTCCCCGCCCGCACCGCGTGCCGGGTTCCCGCCGGAATCCGGCACAGTTCGCCGGTGCCGACCGTCAGCTCCTCGCCGTCCAAGTCCAGCTCCAGGACGCCGTCGGTGACCACCAGGACTTCCGCCGTACCGTGCACCTCCTCCTCCAGCTCCCGGCCGTCCATCCGCAGCACCTTCACCGCCGCCGTACCGACCCGCTCCAGCACCACCGAGCGCCAGGCGTCGGGCAGTTGGTTCGCTTCTTCGTTCACGTCCAGCACGCTCATGACCAGGGACGCTACCCGCGCCGACCGCCTCATTGGTCGACCGTTTGGCAAAACCTGCCAGGATCTCCAGGGTGAACGCCCGCGCGCTGTACGAGGCGCTACTCGACGCCGACGGCCCCTACGAGGACGTCATCGCCCCCTGGCTCGACCAGGCCGCTGCCGACCACCGCGCGCGCCTCCGTATCGCCGCCACCGCTGACACGCGCTGGTGGGCCGACGACGCGGACCTCCTCGAAGAGCTCTACGCCCTCGGCCGCATCAGCGACTTCCTCCTCCTCGACCCCCAACTCCCGCCCTACCTCCACCTCTTCACCGCCCTCGGCATGACGCCCGTCCTCGAACAGACCCCCTTCGACCCGTTCCTGCACGAGATCACCGAGGTCGAGCAGGCCGAGGACCCGGACTCCCCCGTCGAGGTCCTGGACGTCCGCCACCCCGGCCTGATGCTCGGCGAGCTGCTGTTCAACCGGGCCGGCGTCCGCGTACGAGCCGGAGCCGCCCACGCGGAGCGCGGAGTCGCCGACCGCTGGCCGCTGTTCTGGACCCACCGCCGCGCCCACCGTCCCACCCGGGACCTCTCCCAGGGCTGGGGCGGCAACTCGCAGTGGCGCACCGACTTCCGCCTCGACTACCGCACCGCCGACGGCGACCTGCTCAACGTCGCCGAGGACGCCCCGATCGACGGCCGCCCCGGCCTGCCCCCGAACGCCTACGGCGACCTCGGGCCGGACGAGCGCCTGCTCACCCCCGCCGAGCGCCGCGAACTGCTGCGCCACCGCACCCTCCTGCGCGTCCCCGCGGCCCCCGCCGCAGCCGACGCCGCGTGGGCGGCCGAGCTGTGGCCCTTCGAGTGGCGACTGCCGGACGGAATCAACGAGCCCGGATGAGCGCTGGACCACTGCACATGATCAAGCCGCTCGACAGGTGAAGACGCATGGAAGAACTCCTCCGCCTCGACGACGTCGAGGAAGCCGCCGCCGGCGACGGGCACCTGCTGTGGGCTGCCCAGGGGCAGCACGACGGCCGGCTGGGCCCGGGAGTACGGGCCTGGCGGCACGGCACGGCCCTCGCCGTGGCGAGCCCGGACCTCTCCGCGCGGGACCGGCTCGCGGTCAAGGGCAGTGCCGATGACGCCGCACGGCTGGTGCGGCACGTGCTGACCGAGGTCGGACCGACCTACCGGCCCGTCGGCCGGGCGTCGTTGATCGAGTCGCTGGCCGGCACGATCCCCGGCCTGTCGCTGTTCCCCGCGTTCTACTGGATGGAGACCTCGGCCGTCCCCGACCCGCCCGCCATCGGGGTGCGGTGGCTGGACGAGGTGCAGGTGAAGGAGGCGACCTCGCTGTTCGACCGCTTCTTCCCCGACTCCTTCGCCCAGCCGGACGACGGCGGCACCCACCGCTGGGCCGGGATCGTCGACTCCCTCGACAGCGGCGCCCCGCCGGAGCCCCTGGCCGTCGCGGCCGACGTCTGGTCGGCGGCCGGTTGCGGGTTCCTGGCCGGCGTGTGCACGCACCCGGGCGCCCGTGGGCGCGGACTGGCGCGGGCCGTCTGCGGCTTCGTCCTCGGGGAGTTGGTCCACCGGTACGGGCGGGCGGCCCTCATGGTGCACGGCGGGAACCGGTCGGCGATAGCCGTGTACGAGCACCTGGGTATGAGCAAGCGGCCCCTGGCGGGGGCCCAGGTCGTCGTCACCGCGCCGTAGGACCTCGGCGGCCCCCTCAGGCCGCCCCGCCGTGCTCGGCGAGCAGTTCGCCGAGCACGTACCGGGCGGTGCGCGCCATCCGGGGGTTGCTGTCGCGGTAGTAGTCCAGCTCCGCCAGCGCCACGGACAGCGCCCAGCCCCTCCCCCGCTCCCACTCGGCGGCGTCGGCGCCGACGGCCGTCCGGAAGGCGTCACGGGCCGACGCGGGGAGCACGTACCAGGCGGGGAGCAGGTCCACGGCCGGGTCGCCGAGGCCGGCGCAGCCGAAGTCGATGACGGCGGCGAGCCGGCCGCCCCCGTCGACCAGCAGGTTGCCGGGCTGGAGATCGGCATGGATCCAGACCGGCGGCCCGGCGTGCTCGGGCGCGCCAAGCGCCGTCTTCCACAGGGCGGTTACCGCTGCCGCGTCCACTTCACCCGCCGGCGCCGCGAGTGCCCGCCGGACCGCCGCGTCCCGCGCGGCCAGCGTCTCGCTGCGGTAGGAGGCCGGGGCGCCCGCCGGGTCGGCGCGGCGCATCGCGGTCACGAACCCGGCCAAGTCCGCTGCCAGCAGGGACGGTTGTCGTACGTTCCCGGCCGCCGGGTTGGCCCCGTCCAGCCAGCGCAGCACCGACCACTCCCACGGGCAGCCGTCGATCGGCTCCCCCAGGGCCACCGGAACCGGTACGGCGACGGGGAGTTCGGGGGCCAGCCGGCGCAGCCAGGTGTACTCCTTGCCGATGTCCTCGACCGCCCCGGGGATGCGCGGGATCCGCACCACCAGCTCGGCGCCGAGCCGGAACATCGCGTTGCTGGTCCCGGCCGAGTCCACCGGCTCGACCGGCAGGCCGGCCCACCGCGGGAACCGCGCGGCCACCATCCGGCGGACCAGTTCCTCGTCGACGTCCAGTTCGTCCGCGTGCATCTTCCGGGGCATGGCGTCCGACCCTGCCAGCACCGACCGCCCCCGGCAAGCGAATTACCAGGGCACGACCTGTCCCGTCGGACCCGGCAACCCGGCAACCGGGAAGCCGGGAAGCCGGGCAACCGGTTCAGGCCCCGTCCCCGCCGGCCCCGCCCCGCCAGACGCCGGTGCGGATCCACCGCCTGCCGAGCCCGCCGGCCACGAAGGGGCCGACCAGCACGGACAGCATCCACAGCCCCTCGCTGGCGGGCGAGTAGATGTCGTAGTGCCATCGATCCGGAAGCAGCAACGGCAGCAGGAGCAACGTGACGAGCGCCCCCCAGGTCGCCATCCAAACGATCACCGCGCGCGCCACGACGTCCATGCGCCCCCCTCGGACGTTATTTGAACGCGTTCAATATAGCCGAGGATCGCGCTCGCTCAGCCCCGGACCACGAGGTCCTGACTGCCCAGGACCTTGAGCAGCCGCAGGGCCGAGTGCGAGGGCGTGCCGGGGGCGGCGGTGTAGAAGATCGTCCACTGGTCGCGGTGCGGGTCGTGCAGGGCCTCGCAGTCGAGGTCGAGCGGGCCGACCACCGGGTGCAGGAGGCGCTTGGTCGTCGAGCGGCGCATCTCGACGTCCTGGCGCGCCCACAGCTCGCGGAACTCCTCGCTGGCCGCGAGCAGCCGGTCGACCAGGCGGCGCAGGCCGCTGTCGGCGGGGTAGCGGGCGGACGCGGAGCGCAGGTCGGCGACCGCCCGGCGGCCGAACACGGCCTGGCCGGCCGGGTCCTGGAGGGCGCGGGTGTCCGGGTCGGTGAAGAAGCGCCAGATGAGGTTGCGCTCGCCGGGCGGCAGCGCGGAGAAGTCGCCGAGCAGTGCGGCCGCCATCGCGTTCCAGGCGAGGACGTCGCGGGCGGCGCTGCAGACCATCGCCGGGGTGTCGTCCAGCCGGTCGAGCAGGTGCAGCACGCCGGGCCGGACGTCGCGGGGCAGCGCGGTCGGCGGCAGCGGCGCCTCGCCGACCAGGTGGTGCAGGTGGGCCGTCTCGTCCGCGGACAGCCGCAGCGCCCGGCTGATCGCCCCGATCATCTGCCGCGACGGGCGCGGCCCCCGGCCCTGTTCGAGCCGGATGTAGTACTCCACCGACATGCCCGCGAGCTGCGCGACCTCCTGCCGGCGCAGGCCCGGGGTACGGCGCCGCCCGCCGTCCGGGAGGCCGACGTCGGTGGGCTGGATGCGGGCGCGCCAGCGCCGCAGGAAGGCGGCCAGCTCCGCCCGGTCCACGTGTTCCACGCCCCCAGTCTGGCCCGCCCGCCGCACGCCGACCATGGCACTCCCGGTACCACCCTCGACAGTGCTCTCCCGGCCCGGCCGCCGCCCGGCCAGAGTCGGGGCATGACCACGAACCGCATCGTCCTGATCACCGGCGCCAACAAGGGCATCGGCCTCGCCACCGCCACCGAACTCGCCCGCGCCGGGCACACCCTGCTGCTCGGCGCCCGCGACCCCGAGCGCGGCGCCGCGGCCGCCGCCGGCCTCACCGCCCAGGGCCTGACCGCCCGCGCCGTCCGCCTGGACGTCACCGACCCGGCGAGCGTCACCGCCGCGGCCGCACTGGTCGACGCCGAGTACGGGCGGCTGGACACCCTCGTCAACAACGCCGGGATCACCCGGGACCTCGGCACCGCCCCGGAGAAGCTGCCCCTGGACGACCTGCGCGCGACCTACGAGACCAACGTCTTCGGCGCCGTCACCGTCATCAACGCCATGCTGCCGCTGCTGCGCCGCTCCCCGGCCGCGCTGATCGGCAACGTCTCCAGCGGCCTCGGCAGCTCCTCCGTCCTCGCCGACCCGGACACCCCGGTCGGCGAGTACGCGGCGCTGCTCGGCTACAACACCTCCAAGGCCGCGCTGAACGCCGTCACCCTGGTCTACGCCCGCACCCTGCGCGCCGAGGGGATCAAGGTCAGCGCCCTGGAACCGGGCCACTGCGCGACCGACATCAACGGTCACTCCGGCCCGTCCGACGTCCAGGAGGGCGGCCGCCGGATCGCCCGCCAGCTCGGCGCGGCGCTGACCGCGCCCACCGGCCAGTTCTTCCACCCCGAGGGCGGCACCTACCCCTGGTGAACCGCCCCGCCGGCGATCAGCGCGGGCAGCTCGCGCATGTCCCGGAACACCACCGTGCCCGGCCCGGCGAGCCGCTCCGCCGCCGTGACGCCGCCCGCGTAGCCGAGCGCCCGCATCCCGGCGGCGCGGGCGGCCGCCACCCCGGGGCCGCTGTCCTCGACCACCACGCAGGCGGCCGGGTCGACGCCCATGCTGCGCGCGGCGTGCAGGAACAGGTCGGGCGCGGGCTTGCCGCGCCCGACCTCGGTGGCGCTGTGGATCCGGCCCTCGAAGCGCCCGTACAGCCCGGTCCGGCCCAGCGTGTGCCGCATCTTCTCGTGCGTGCCACTGGACGCCACGCACATCGGCAACCCGAGCTCCGCCAGGGCGTCCAGCGCCTCCGGCAGCCCGTCCACCGGCGTCAGCCCGGCGTCCACGGCCTCGGCGTGCAGCTCGCGGAACCGCTTGTCGAACAGCGTCGCGGCCTCCTCCCCGAGCCGCTCCGCCAGCATCGCGTGGTTGGCCGCCTCCGACCGGCCGACGAACTTCTCGACCACCTCGGCCCCGGTGAGCGGCCAGCCGAGCTCGGCGGTCAGCTGCCCGACCACGCGGACGACGATGATCTCGCTGTCCACCAGGACGCCGTCGCAGTCGAAAATCACCAGGTCTATCGGTTCGATCATCCGCTCAGCAAAGGGCGGGCCCGGTAACGGTCAGGGGGGCGGCGGGGGGGGGGGGGGGGCGCCGCCCGCCCGCGCCCGCCGCGGGGCGCGCCGCGGGGCGGCGCCGGTGGGGGGGGGACAGCAGCGCTGAG
>NZ_JBHYGR010000127.1:0-25002 GCF_042738155.1 Kitasatospora sp. NPDC059088
CACGCAATCTGTTTTTTTTTGTGGTTTGGGGGGTGGTTTTTTGTGAATAACCCCCCCCCCCACCCCCCCCCCACCCACCCCCCCCCCCCCCCGCCCCCCCCACCCCCCACACAAAGAGGGCGCCCCCTCCCCGACCCGAAGGTCGAAAAGGGGACGCCCTCAAAGAGCCCGGCTACAACCTCAGTTGTCGCCGTCCTCGTCGATCAGGAAGCCCCGCATCGGCGCCGGAGCCTGCTGCATCGGCTGCGGCGGCTGCGGCCGCACGGCCGCCATCGGCTGGGTCATCCCGGCCGGCTGCATCTGCGGCGCACCGGTGTTCCCACCCTGCTGCCCGCCGAAGCTCGGCGCCGGCGGGTTCCCACCGAAGGAGCTCTGCCCCCCGAACGACGGCGAGTTGCCACCGAACGACGGCTGGTTCCCACCGAACGACGGCGCGGAGCCCATCGACCCGGCACCGGCCGGAGCCATCGACGACGCCGCCGGCGGCAGCGACGCGGTGGCGGGGATCCGCGGCGGGGCGAGCGAGTCGTCGGCCTGCGACTCCAGCTGGCGCAGCTGGGTCTCCAGGTACGACTTCAGTCGCGTGCGGTACTCGCGCTCGAACGCCCGCAGGTCCTCGACCTTGCGCTCCAGCGTGGCCCGCGCGGACTCCAGCGACCCCATCGCGACGCGGTGCTTCTCCTGCGCGTCCCGCTCCAGGGCGTCGGCCTTGGCCCGGGCGTCGCGCTCCAGACCCTCGGCCCGGCTGCGCGCCTCGCCGACGATCTTGTTGGCCTCGGAGCGGGCCTCGGAGATCGCCTGGTCGGCGGTCTGCTGGGCGAGCGCCAGCACACGCGCGGCGCTGTCACCGCCCGGGCCCTGCTGCTGCTGCATCGGGCCGCCGAGCGGGCCGCCCATCGGCTGCATCTGCTGCTGCTGGCCCATGCCCTGGCCCATCGGCTGCATCTGCTGCTGCTGGCCCATGCCCTGGCCCATCGGGTTGCCCATCTGCTGCGGGCCACCGGGACCGCCCATGGGCTGGAGCATCTGACCGCCCATCGGCTGGACCAGCTGCTGCTGGCCGCCCATGGTCTGGCCCATCTGCTGGGGACCGCCGGGGCCCATCCCGCCACCCGGGCCGGCCGGGAGCTGCGGCGCACCGGACGGCAGGCCGAGGGGCTGGTTGCCCATCTGCTGCTGCTGCGGACCACCCGGACCCATCTGCTGCGGGCCGCCGGGGCCCATCTGCTGCGGGCCGCCCGGACCCTGCTGGCCGGGGACCGGCGGGCCGGATATGGCGGCCGGGACGGGAGCGGCCGGACGCTGGGCGTCCTGCGGCGGCTCCTTCCGCATGTTGGCCTGGTTCTGCGCGGCGGCACGAGTCGCGGCGGCCAGCTTGGCCCGCAGGTCCTCGTTCTCCCGGAGGAGGCGGGTCAGCTCCGCCTCGACCTCGTCGAGGAAGGCATCGACCTCGTCCTCGTCATAGCCTTCACGCAGGCGGACGGTCGTGAACTGCTTGTTCCGAACGTCCTCGGGGGTCAATGGCATCTCTTCACCTCAACGTGATCGTCGGCACACCGGCATCCTGTCGCATCGCTCACCTACGACTAGGGGTGCACAAGCGAGATCAGGACATACACAATGATCATCAGTACGAAGAAGGACAGGTCGAGCGCCACGCCCCCGAAACGCAACGGCGGAATGAACCGCCGAAGAAGCTTGAGCGGCGGATCCGTGACAGTGTACGTGGCCTCCAGGACCAGGACCATGGCCTTGCCCGGCCGCCACGAACGCGCGAACTGGAAGACCCAGTCCATGACCAGTCGCACGAGCAGGAACACCAGGAAGACGGTCAGGGCGTAGTAGAGCACCGCCCACACGATGTCCATCGCGTTTTCCCTCTCCCCGGTTCCGGGCCCTGGGGCCCACCGCTCGTCACCTGTCGCCAACCACTGTTGATCAGATCCACACGTAAAGTCGTGGCCGGGTCAGCTCTGGTTGAAGAACCCACCCTCGGCGATCCGAGCCTTGTCCTCCGCCGTGACATCGACGTTAGCAGGCGACAGCAGGAACACCTTCTGTGTCACGCGCTCGATACTGCCGTGCAGACCGAAGACGAGTCCAGCGGCGAAGTCTACGAGCCGCTTGGCATCCGTGTCGTCCATCTCGGTCAGATTCATGATCACGGGGGTCCCGCCGCGGAACTGTTCCCCGATGGTACGGGCCTCGTTGTAGGTCCGGGGGTGCAGCGTGGTGATGCGGTAGGGCTCTCGTTCGTTCACGACCTTGGGCATGATCACCGGGGCGCTCTTCTCCAGGTTGTGGCGGCGTTCGGGTGTGATGGACGACACGGGGGCCATCCTCGGGGTCTCCTGCCGGATCGGCACCGCGGCCGGGACCGGCTGCGGGGTGATCGAGGAGACCGGGGCGGGCGCGGGGGCGGCTGCCGGCCGGGGGATGTCCTCGGTCCGCTGCCCCGTGCGGATCGGCTCGGGGTCCGCGTCGTAGTCGTCGTCGGGGTCGTACCCCTGGCCGTCGTACGTCTCGTCCTCCACGAGGCCGAGGTAGACCGCCATCTTGCGCATTGCGCCGGCCATGCTCCTGTCTCCTCCGCTTGTGGTGGACCGTCCCCGGTGGCCGGGCCACAGAGGGCCCCGCCCGCGGATTTCCGCGATCCCCCACGACGGCGCGTCAGGTCGACAACCTGTCAGAGTACGTGGAGTGGGGGCCGCGGAGCTGCGATCCACGGTTGGCTAGCACTTCGGAAAGCTGCTAGCTTCTGTCCTATTTTGTCCTGCAGTCTGATCTACTACCCGGTGACGTTACCCGAGGGGTGACCTCACTCCGAGTACCGCCGTTCCGACGCGTACATGTGTCGCTCCGGCGGCAATCGCCTGCTCAAGGTCGCCGCTCATGCCTGCGGAGACCATGGTGGCAGCCGGATGGGCCGCCCGTACGGCGGTTGCGATTTCCGCCAGCCGCTCGAAGGCCCGGACCGGGTCGCCGGCCAGCGGACCGGCCAGCGGAGCGACCGTCATCACACCGTCCAGGCGCAGCCCGGGCGTGTCGGCGATCGCGTCGGTGAGTTCGGCGACGTCCTCGGGGGCGACCCCGGCCCGGTGCGCGCCCTCCCCGTGCTCCTTGTCCAGTGCCACCTGCACCAGGCAGCCCAGTTCCGGGCGTTCGGACTTGAGCACGGCCGCCGAGAGCGACTCGACGAGCCGCAGCCGGTCCACCGAGTGCACGTGGTTCGCGTAGCGGACCACGGAGCGGACCTTGTTGGTCTGGAGCTGGCCGACGAAGTGCCAGCTGAGAGGAAGGTTTCTGCACTGCTCCGCCTTGGGAGCGGCGTCCTGGTCGCGGTTCTCCGCGACGTCCGTCACACCCAGTCCGGCCAGCAGCGCGCTGTCCTCGGCCGGGTAGGTCTTGGTGACGACGATCAGGCTGACGTCCTCGCGCGGGCGTCCGGCGGCCGCACAGGCGTCCGCGATCCGGCGCTCGACCACGTCGAGGTTGGCCCCGAGCTGCTCGTACCGGGCCCGCTGGCCCTCCGTCAGGGCCTCCGAGAACTGCCCGCCGCCAGGGAACGGCCCGTAGATGTCGTTCGTCATCAGTGATCAGAGTCCAACCAGACGTAGCTCGCGAGCCGACCCGTGCGCTGCTCGCGGCGATAGGAGAAGTGATCGGCGGATTCGAGGGTGCAGACCGGTGAGCGCACCAGTTCGGTGACCCCGGCCGCGGCCAGTTGGGCGGCGACCCCCTCCGGCACGTCCAGCGCCGGGGTTCCCCACGAAGTCTCGGCGAAGGCCGCCGGGACGACCTCGGCGACCTCGGCGCGCAGCCCGGGCGGCACCTCGTAGCAGCGGCCGCAGACCGCGGGGCCGGTGGCGGCGGTGATCCGCGCCGGTTCGGCCCCCAGTTCGACCATCGCCCGCACGACCGCGGGCACCACTCCGGCCGCCAGCCCGGGCCGGCCCGCGTGGGCCGCGCCCACCACGCCTGCCACCGGGTCGGCCAGCAGCACCGGGGTGCAGTCCGCGGTCAGCACCGCGAGCACGAGCGGGCGGTCGGTGACCACCGCGTCCACCGTCGGGGCCTGCCCGAGCGGCTGGCGCTGCGTCACCACGGCGACCTCGGCGCCGTGCACCTGGTTCATCCAGACCACGTCGGCCGGGTCGAGCCCCAGCTCCCGGGCCGCGACGGCCCGGTTCTCCCGGACCGCCTCCGGGTCGTCGCCCACCGCGCCGCCGAGGTTCAGCTCCCCGTACGGCGAAGTGCTCACCCCGCCCCACCGATCGGTGAAGGCGAAGTGAGCACCAGCGCGAACCGCGTGATCGATCACTTAAGGAAGTCCGGCACGTCGAGTTCCTCGGCCGGGCTCTCCACGAAGGGCTGGCGGGCGGGCTGGACCTGCGGCGGCACCGGGGCGGCGGCGGTCGTGGTGGCCGAGGTCTCGGCCGAACGCGACGGGGCGGCCGCGGCCTCCCCCTCCGAACGGGACGTCACCGAGCCGATGGTCCCGTAGGACGGACGGCCGACCGGGCGCTCCGGAGCGGCCGGCGGGGTCGCCGGAGCGGCGGGGGTGGTGGACTTCACCACCGGGTCGCGGACGATCGCCGGCGGCTGGCCGCCGTCGAAGCCGGCCGCGATGACGGTGACCCGCACCTCGTCGCCGAGCGCGTCGTCGATGACCGCACCGAAGATGATGTTGGCCTCGGGGTGGGCGGCCTCGCTGACCAGCTGGGCCGACTCGTTGATCTCGAACAGGCCGAGGTCGGAGCCGCCCGAGATGGACAGCAGCACGCCGCGGGCGCCGTCGATCGAGGCCTCTAGCAGCGGCGAGGAGATCGCCATCACGGCGGCGGCCTTGGCGCGGTCCTCACCACGGGCCGAACCGATGCCCATGAGCGCCGAACCGGCCTCCGACATGACGGACTTGACGTCGGCGAAGTCGAGGTTGATCAGGCCCGGGGTGGTGATCAGGTCGGTGATGCCCTGGACACCGGAGAGCAGGACCTGGTCGGCCGAGCGGAACGCGTCGAGCACGCTGACCTGGCGGTCCGAGATGGACAGCAGCCGGTCGTTGGGGATCACGATGAGGGTGTCGACCTCTTCGCGCAGGGAGGCGATGCCGTCCTCGGCCTGGTTGGCCCGGCGGCGGCCCTCGAAGGTGAACGGACGGGTGACCACGCCGATGGTCAGGGCGCCCAGCGAGCGGGCGATGTTGGCGACGACGGGCGCGCCGCCCGTGCCCGTGCCACCGCCCTCGCCGGCGGTGACGAAGACCATGTCGGCCCCCTTGAGGACCTCCTCGATCTCCTCGCGGTGGTCCTCGGCGGCCTTGCGGCCGACCTCGGGGTTGGCGCCGGCGCCGAGGCCCCGGGTGAGTTCACGGCCCACATCGAGCTTGACGTCGGCGTCGCTCATGAGGAGGGCCTGCGCATCGGTGTTGATCGCGATGAACTCGACGCCCTTGAGACCGACCTCGATCATCCGGTTGATGGCGTTGACACCACCGCCGCCGATTCCGACGACCTTGATGACTGCGAGGTAGTTCTGCGGTGCTGCCACGTCGAAGGCCTCTCGCCTCGAATTTCCGGGTCGACCCGCCCCGACGGGGGGCCGTGTCGACGGATGTCGATGGGTAGGGAGCCTGGTTTCTGACTGAATGTCCGAAATGCCGACCGCCGACCCCAACCCTAAACTTGACCTTTAGGGTTAGTTCTGTGCCCCCGTCACATCACCAATGGACACAGTCTGGTGACACAGGACACTAGGTGGCTCCGGGCACGCGTTTCAACGAACACGCCGAGCTTCCCTTTTTCTTTTGAGCCTATGTGATCATCGGCCGGCAATGGAAACCGGGGGTGACCACCAAGGGTCGGGCCGACACTCCGCAGCGTCAACCCCTCCCTCCGGCACAGAATCTAGCGGATCAGCCGGACACCGCCGGCGCCTCCGGCGCCGTCACGTCGAAGTTGGTGCCCTTCTGCTTCATCAGCGCGAGCAGCACCCGGGCCTTCCGGTCGGTCTGCTCCGGGCTCCCCCAGCGCACCGTCGCACCCCCGCTGAGCTGCAGTTCGATGTCGTCGTAGGAGTGCACCAGGACCGATCCGGCCCGCTTGGCGATCTCCGGCGGGAGTCCGGCGGCCACCGCCACCGCACCCTGCACCAACTGTCCCCGGGAGATCACCCCGTCCACGTCCTTCGCAGGCTGACTGAGCCGCAGTTCCACCACCGGCACGCCCGCCGGCGGGGCCGCCTCGGTGGCGAAGCTCACGCCTGCGGCGTCCACCTGGGTGAACTGACCGTCATCCCCCTTGACGGCGGCGGCCGCCGTCCGCTGCACCACCTTGACCTGCAGGGTGTGCGGCCAGCCCCGCCAGACCTCGGCCTTCGCCACCCGGGGGAGCGCCTCCACCCGCCGGCGGACGCCGTCCAGGTCGACCCGGGCCAGCGGGCCGTCGGCGACCCCGCCGACGGCCGCGCGGACCTGGTCCGGCGTCAGCTTCTCGTCCGCGGCACCCTGGACGGCGACGTCGCGCACGTCCAGCAGCGAGGAGAAGAACACCACCCAGGCCAGCGCGCCCAGCACCGCGGCGCCGAGCGCGCTCAGCACCACGACGCCCCGCCGGGAGAGCCGGAGGCGGGGAGCGGACTCCTCGTCCCCGAACTCGTCCTCCTCGTGGGAGCGCCCCCGGCCGGCGGCCGGGGGCGAGCCGGCGGGCCGGCCGTCAACCACGACGGCGACCGCCCCGGTGGGCCTGGATCGCCTCGTACACCATGCCGACCAGCAGGTCGTCCGCGTCCCGGCGGCCGAACTCGGCGGCGGCCCGGCTCATGTCCCACAGCCGCTGCGGGTCGGTGAGCACCGGCAGCACGTTCTGCAGCACCCAGTCCGAGGTCAGCTCGGCGTCGTCCACCAGCAGACCGCCGCCGGCCTTGACCATCGGCTGGGCGTTCAGCCGCTGCTCGCCGTTGCCGATCGGCAGCGGCACGAAGGCGGCGGGCAGGCCGACTGCGGCCAGCTCGGCGACGGTCATCGCGCCGGCCCGGCAGAGCATCAGGTCGGCGGCCGCGTAGGCGAGGTCCATCCGGTCGATGTACGGCACCGGGCGGTACGGCGGCATCCCGGGGACGTCGGCGACCTGCGGCAGCTCGTTCTTCGGGCCGACCGCGTGCAGGATCTGCACGCCGTACTGCTGCAGCCGCGGGGCGATCGCGGTGATCGTCTCGTTGAGCCGGCGCGCGCCCTGGGAGCCGCCGGAGACCAGCAGGGTGGGCAGTCGCTGGTCGAGGCCGAAGTACTGGCGGGCCTCCGGCCGGGTGGCGTTGCGGTCCAGGGTGGCGATGGTCCGGCGCAGCGGGATGCCGATGTACCGGGAGTCGCGCAGCTTGCTGTCCGGGGTGGAGACCGCGACGAAGTCGGTGTAGCGGGCGCCGATCTTGTTGGCCAGGCCGGGGCGGGCGTTGGCCTCGTGCACCACGATCGGCACGCCGGCCCGCTTGGCGGCCAGGTAGGCGGGCATCGCGACGTAGCCGCCGAAGCCGACCACGGCGTCCGCGTTGACCCGCTCGATGATCTCCTGGGCGGCCCGCACGGTGCCGCGCAGCCGGCCGGGGACGGTGATCAGCTCGGGGGTGGGCTTGCGGGGCAGCGGCACGGCCGGGATGAGCTCCAGCTGGTAGCCGCGCTCGGGTACCAGTCGGGTCTCCAGCCCCTTCTCGGTGCCCAGGGCGGTGATCCCGATGGACGGGTCGTGCCTGCGGAGTGCGTCCGCGAGGGCCAGGGCCGGCTCGATGTGACCGGCGGTCCCCCCGCCGGCGAGTACGACATGCACCGAAATTCACCGCTCCCTGCGTGCCGGTCCGGGGACCGGGCGCGCTGTGGTTCGTCGTCGTGGCAGCACCCGGGCCAGTCGCTTCCTGATCCGGGAGTTCTTGTTCCGGGCGGCCAGGGCCGCCTTCGCACCCGAGGAGCTGCGTGCCAGGCACAGCAGCACCCCGATCGCGGACATGGCCGACAGCATGGCGGAACCGCCGTAGGAGAACAGCGGGAGCGGGACGCCCGCGATGGGCAGCAGTCCCAGCGCCGACCCCAGGTTGATCATGGCCTGCGCCATGATCCAGGTGGTGGCGGCTCCCGCGGCGTACCTGACGAAGGGGTCCTTCGTACCGATGGCCACACGGATACCCGCGTAGCCTAGTGCCGCGAAGAGGCCGATCACCGACAGCGTCCCCACCAGACCGAGTTCCTCGCCGGTCGCGGCGAAGATGAAGTCGGTGTGCGCCTCCGGCAGCTGGCCCCACTTCTCCACGCCGGCGCCGAGGCCGGTGCCGAAGCCGCCGCCGAGCGCGAACGAGTAGACGCCGTGCAGCGCCTGGAAGCAGGCGCCGTCCGGGTCCAGCTTGGTGACGCCGATGCAGCCCAGGCGCTCGGCCCGGTGCGGCACGGTGATCACCAGGGCGGTGCAGACCACGACCGCCACCCCGAGGGTGGCCACGAACAGCCGCAGCGGTGCGCCGACCATCCAGAGCAGCGCGAACACCATGGCCACCAGGATCATCGAGGTGCCCATGTCACCGCCGATCATGATCAGCGCGAGCAGCAGCAGGGCGCCGGGCACCAGCGGGACCAGCAGGTGCTTCCAGGTGGTGAGGGTGCCGGCCTTCTGCTTGCGGGCGAGCAGGTCGGCGCCCCAGAGGACCAGCGCGAGCTTGGCGAACTCGGAGGGCTGGAACTGGAAGAACCCGAAGTCCAGCCAGTTCTGGTTGCCGTTGATCCGCACGCCGATGCCGGGCACCGCGACCAGCGCGAGGGCGCCGATCACCCCGAACATCACCGGGTAGACGATCACCCGCAGCACCGCCACCGGGACGGAGGCGAAGCCGGCCAGCAGGACCAGCCCGAGGATGGCCGCGATCAGCTGCTTGAGGAAGTAGTACTGCGCGGTGTGGTGCTGGTTCAGCGCCAGGATCTGCGAGGCCGAGAAGACCATCATCAGGCCGAGCACGACCAGCAGCAGGGTCGTGCCGACGATCAGCAGGTACGGCGTGAGCGGCCGGTCCAGCCAGTAGCGGACGCGGGCCCGGAAGGCCTGCAACCGCCCCAGCGGACCGGCCGACTTGTACTTGGTCGTGGTGGCGGAGATCACTCGCCACGGCTCGGCGGTGTCCTGCTTCGTGCCGCCGGAATCCGCCCTGCCCTGCCCCGCCACTGCCCGCTCCCACTCTCTGAGGCCCGTTCGCCTCCGGGCCGCCCCGACCCGGCGCCGACGGTCGTCGGCGCGGCCCTTCGGCCCGGTCTCCAGGGGCCCGACTACGCGCCCGCCAGCTCCCGGACGGCCGCCGCGAACAGGTCGCCGCGCTCGCCGTAGTTGGTGAACATGTCCATCGAGGCGCAGGCCGGGGCCAGCAGCACTGTGTCACCCGATCGGGCGAGCGTCGCGGCCGTTCGAACGGCCTCGGTCATCGCCACCGCGCCAGTCTGGCCCTCGGCCGCCTCGATCACCGGCACATCCGGAGCGTGTCGCTCCAGCGCCGCGCGGATCAGCGCCCGGTCCTGCCCGATCAGCACGACCGCGCGCAGCCGCTCGGCCGCGCCCTGGACCAGGTCGTCGAAGGTCGCGCCCTTGGCCAGTCCCCCGGCGATCCAGACGATCGGCCAGTAGGCGGCCAGCGAGGCCGCCGCGGCGTGGGTGTTGGTGGCCTTGGAATCGTCGATGTACGTGACCTCGCGGACCGTACCGACCTCGGCGATCCGGTGGGCGTCCGGGCGGAAGGCCCGCAGGCCCTCCCGGACGGCCTTCGGGTCGACCCCGTACGACCGGGCCAGCGCCGCCGCGGCCAGCGCGTTGGCGATGTTGTGCGGGGCCGGCGGGTTGACGTCCTCGACGGCGCCCAGCTCGGCCGCGTTCTTGGCCCGGTCCTCGACGAAGGCGCGGTCCACCAGCAGTCCGTCCACCACGCCGAAGTTCGACGGGCTCGGCGCGCCGAGGCCGAAGCCGATCGCCCGGCAGCCCTCCTCGACGTCGGCCTCCATGACCAGCGCCTCGGTGGCCGGGTCGGCCAGGTTGTACACGCAGGCCACCACGTTGCCCTCGTAGATCCGGCCCTTGTCGGCGGCGTACGCCTCCATCGAGCCGTGCCAGTCGAGGTGGTCCGGGGCCAGGTTGAGCACGGCCGCCGAGTACGGGCGCAGCGAGGGCGCCCAGTGCAGCTGGTAGCTGGAGAGCTCGACGGCGAGCACGTCGTACGGCTCCTCGGCGAGCACCGCGTCCAGCACCGAGACCCCGACGTTGCCGACGGCGGCGGTGCGCTTGCCGGCCGCGGTGAGGATCGAGGCGAGCATCTGGACGGTGGTGGTCTTGCCGTTGGTGCCGGTCACGGCCAGCCAGGGGGCGGGCTCGCCGGTGCCCGGCAGCGGCTTGCGCAGCCGCCAGGCCAGCTCGACGTCGCCCCAGACCGGCACGCCGGCCGCCGCGGCGGCGGCGAACAGCGGGCTGTCGGGGGCCCAGCCGGGCGAGGTGACGATCAGTGCGGTGCCCTCGGGCAGGCTCGCGCCGTCGCCCAGGCGCACCGCGACGCCCACCGCCTCCAGCTCGGCGGCGCGGGCCCGCAGGCCCTCGCCGCTGCCGCCGTCGACCACGGTGACGCTCGCGCCGAGCCCCTTCAGGACGCGCGCGGCGCTGATGCCCGAGACGCCGAGGCCGGCGACCACCACGGGCAGGTTCACAAAGTCAGGATTCGTCATCCGGTCCGGTATCCCGCGTAGAAGAGGCCGAGGCCGACGGCCACGCACAGGCCCTGGATGATCCAGAAGCGGACCACGACCAGGACCTCGCTCCAGCCCTTGAGTTCGAAGTGGTGCTGCAGTGGTGCCATCTTGAAGACGCGCTTGCCGGTCATCCGGAAGGAGCCGACCTGGATGATCACCGACAGCGTGATGATCATGAAGAGGCCGCCGAGCAGGATCAGCAGCAGCTCGGTGCGCGAGCAGATCGCCAGACCGGCCAGGGCGCCGCCGAGGGCGAGCGAGCCGGTGTCACCCATGAAGATCTTGGCGGGCGAGGTGTTCCACCAGAGGAAGCCGAAGCAGGAGCCCATCAGGGCGGAGGCCACCACCGCGAGGTCCAGTGGGTCCCGGACGTCGTAGCAGGCGCCGGTGGCGGAGATGAAGTAGGCGCAGCTCTGGGTGTACTCCCAGACGCCGATGAAGGTGTAGGCGCCGAAGGCCATCACCGAGGCGCCGGTGGCCAGACCGTCCAGGCCGTCCGTCAGGTTCACGCCGTTGGAGGTCGCCGCGATCATGAAGTACGCGAAGATGACGAACAGCACTGGGCCGATCGACCACTTGAAGTCGCGCACGAAGGACAGCGACTGGGAGGCCGGGCTGAGCCCGCGGTCGTCGTGGAACTGCAGCGCCAGGACGGCGAACACCAGACCGACGATGGACTGGCCGGCCAGCTTCGCCTTCGCCCGCAGGCCGAGCGAACGGCGCTTGACGACCTTGATGTAGTCGTCCAGGAAGCCGACCAGGCCCAGGCCCGCGGTCAGGAAGAGCACCAGCAGCCCGGAGGCGGTCGGGCTGTCGCCCGTTATCGCCTTCGTGGCGAAGTACGCGATCAGGGTCGCCAGGATGAAGGCGATGCCGCCCATGGTGGGCGTGCCCTTCTTGCTGTGGTGCGCCTTGGGGCCGTCGTCACGGATGTACTGGCCGTAGCCGCCCCGTGCGAGCAGCTTGATCAGGGCGGGCGTGCCGACCAGCGAGAGGATCAGGCCGATCATCCCGGAGAAGAGGATCTGCTTCATCATCGGGCAGCACCGTCCGCCAGGAGGGCCTCGGCCACCTTCTCCAGCCCCACCGAACGGGACGCCTTCACCAGGACCACATCCCCCGGCCGAAGCTGACTGCGCAGCAGTTCGACCGCCGCGTCCGCGTCGGACACCAGCACCGACTCCTCACCCCACGAACCTTCGTTCCTCGCACCGAGTTCCATGCAGGCCGCCTCGCGTCCACCCACCGCCACCAGCTTGGTGACGTCGAGTCGGACGGCGAGCCGCCCGATGGCGTCGTGCTCGGCCAGGCTCTCCTCGCCGAGCTCCCGCATCTCGCCGAGCACCGCCCAGGTACGGCGGCGCTCCGGACCGCGGCCGCCGATCGAGACCAGCGCCCGCAGCGCGGCCCGCATCGAGTCGGGGTTCGCGTTGTAGGCGTCGTTGACGACGGTGACACCATCGGCCCGGTCGACGACCTCCATGCGCCAGCGGGACAGCGCACCCGCTTCGCCCAGGGCTGCCGCGGTGTCGTCGACGGTCATCCCGAGCTCCGTCGCCACCGCGGCGGCGGCGAGGGCGTTCGAGACGTGGTGCTCACCGTACAGGCGCAGTTGTACGGGTGCGGAACCGGCCGGGGTGGTGAGCGTGAACGATGGCCGCCCGGTGGCGTCCAGGCGAACGTCGGTCGCCCGGACGTGGGCGTCCGGGGACTCCCCGAACAGGACCACCTTCGCCCTGGTGCGCGACGCCATGGCGCGCACCAGCCGGTCGTCCGCGTTCAGGATCGCGGCGCCGTCGGCGGGCAGCGCCTCGACCAGCTCGCCCTTGGCCTCGGCGATCGCCTCCTGGGAGCCGAACTCGCCGACGTGGGCGGTGCCGACGTTGAGCACCAGGCCGATCCGCGGCGGGGTGATCGAGGTGAGGTACTCGATGTCGCCCTTGTGCCGGGCGCCCATCTCCATGACCAGGTGCCGGGTGCCCTCCTCGACCCGCAGCGCGGTCATCGGGTGGCCGATCTCGTTGTTCAGCGAGCCGGGCGGGAAGACCGTCTCGCCGTGGCGCTGGAGCAGCTGGGCGATCAGGTCCTTGGTGCTGGTCTTGCCGGCCGAGCCGGTCAGCGCGACCACCGTGGTGCCCTCGGCACGGGCGACCACGGTGCGGGCCAGCCTGCCGAGGGCCTCCACCACACTGTCGACCAGGACGGCGGGCACGCCGACCGGGCGGGAGGCCAGCACCGCGACGGCGCCGGCCTCGACCGCGGTGGCCGCGTAGTCGTGGCCGTCCACGTGCTCGCCGACGAAGGCCGCGAACAGGCCGCCGGGGCTCACCTTCCGCGAGTCGACCTCGACCGGGCCGGTGACCAGGGTGTCCGGGGCGGCGCCGTCCAGGGTGCCGCCGACGGCGGCGGCCACCTCGGCGAGGGTCAGTGCGATCACTGCTGCTCTACTCCTCGGTCGCCCCGGTCGGCCGTGGTCCGCGCGATCGAGCTCCGTCGGATCTCCTCGTGCAGCACCTCCCGGTCGTCGAAGGGGCGGATCTCGTCTCGAACATATTGGCCGAGCTCGTGGCCCTTGCCGGCCACCAGCACGGTGTCCCCGGCCCGGGCGCGGGTGACCGCGAGCCGGATCGCCTCCGCCCGGTCGGGGACGACCAGGACGTCCCCGCGCTCGGCCTCGGGCACCGCGGCGGCGCCGGTCAGCATGCTGGCGAGGATCGCCAGCGGGTCCTCGCTGCGCGGGTTGTCACTGGTCAGCAGGGCGGTGTCGGCGAGCCGGGCGGCGATCGCGCCCATCGGACCGCGCTTGTGCGGGTCGCGGTCGCCGCCGCAGCCGACCACGACGTGCAGCCGGCCCTTGGTGACCTCGCGCAGCGAGGCCAGGACGGCCTGGAGGGCGTCCGGCTTGTGGGCGTAGTCCACCACGGCGACGAACGGCTGCCCGCCGTCCACCCGCTCCAGCCGGCCCGGCACGCCGGGGACGGCGGCGATCCCGGCCACCGCCCGCTCCAGCGGCAGCCCGGCGGCGACCAGCACGGTGATCGCGGCCAGCGCGTTGGCGACGTTGAACGGGCCGGGCAGCGGGACGGAGGCGTCCGCCCCGGCGCCGTCCGGACCGACCACCCGGAAGGTGGAGCCGATCGGGCCGAGCTGGACGTCCACGGCCCGCCAGTGGGCCCCGGCGTCGCCGGTCGCGGAGAAGGTGGTCACCGGGATCTTGGCCTCGGCGGCGAGCCGGCGGCCGTACTCGTCGTCCAGGTTGACCACGCCCTGGCGGGACTTGCCGGGCTGGAAGAGCCGGGCCTTCGCCTGGAAGTAGTCCTCCATGTCCGGGTGGAAGTCGAGGTGCTCGGGGGTGAGGTTGTTGAACAGCGCGACGTCGTACGCCACCCCGTCGGTGCGGCCGAAGACCAGGGCGTGGCTGGAGACCTCCATGGTCACCGCGTCCGCGCCGCGCTCGGCCATCACGCCGAGGATCGCGTGCAGGTCGGTGGCCTCGGGGGTGGTCCGCTCGCTCTTGATCCGCTCCTCGCCGACCCGCATCTCGACGGTGCCGATCACGCCCGGGAGCCGCCCGGCGCCGCGCAGACCGCCCTCGACCAGGTACGAGGTGGTGGTCTTGCCGTTGGTGCCGGTCAGTCCGATCATCAGCAGCCGCTCGGACGGGTGGCCGTAGACGATCGCGGCCAGCTCGCCCATCCGGGCCCGCGGCCGGTCGACGACCAGCAGCGGCAGGCCCGAGGGCGCGGCCAGCTCGGCGCCGGCCGGGTCGGTCAGCACGGCCACCGCGCCGGCCGCCGCGGCCTGGCCTGCGAAGGCCGCGCCGTGGTGGTTGGCGCCCGGGAAGGCCACGTACACGTCGCCCGGGCGCACCGCGCGGGAGTCGTGGGTGACACCGGTGACGGCGGCGCCCTCGACGGGCGGCAGGCCCAGCCGGGAGGCCAGCTCGGCGAGCGGCAGGGCGGCGGTCCCGGTCGGGCGGGGCGGACTCACGGTGGTTTGATCGGGTTTCGGCACGGCGCGAAGGCTATCCGCCGAAGGGTGCCCAGGGCCAAACCGGCCCTTCGCCGCGCCGTCGTCCGCACCGGCCCGCTGGTTGCTCATCCTCGTTCACGGCTTCCACTCGACGGCCAGGTTCGGCGCCTGGCTCCCGCTCGGCGGGACCTGCATGGTTTTCAGGGTGAACTCCATCACCTGCTTGAACACCGGCCCGCACAGCTGGCCGCCGAAGTGCCCGTTGACCGGGCCCTGGAGGGTGCAGGAGACGGTGTAGCGGGGGGCGTCGGCGGGCGCGAAGCCGATGAAGGAGGCGGTGTAGCCGTCGTAGCCCTTGCCGTCGGCGGCCCCCCGGTTGGCGGTGCCGGTCTTCCCGGCGACCCGGTAGCCGGGGATCGCGGCCTTGCCGCCGGTCCCCTGCTCGTCGTCGACGACCGACTCCAGCATCGAGGTGAGGGTCTTGGCGGTCTGCTCGCTGACCACCCGGGTCTGCTCGCCCGCCGGGGTCGGGGCGTACTTGCCGTCCGGCCCGGTGATCCCCTGGACGATGCTGGGCGCGACCCGCACCCCGCCGTTGGCGATGGTCGAGTACACCGAGGTGGCCTGGAGCGCGTTCATCTGCAACGGGCCCTGGCCGAAGGCGATGTTGTACTTCTCCGAGGCGACCAGGTCCTCCGGCTTCTTGAGCTTGCCCGCGGTCTCCCCCGGGAAGTTCACACCGGTCGGCTGGGCCACCCCGAACTTGCGCATGTAGCCGTCCAGGATCTGGTTGGCCTTCAGCTGGTCGCCGTCGCCGAGCGTCTCGATCGCTTCGATGGTCCCGATGTTGGAGGACTTGGCGAGCACCCCGGCCAGGGTCAGGTACCAGGTGCCGTGCACGACGTCGTCCCTGAACTCCTGCCCGGCCCGGATCAGCGGGTAGGGCACCGTCACCTTGGTGTCCCAGTTCGCCTTGCCGGTGTCCAGCACGGCGGCCAGGCTCATCAGCTTGGCGGTGCTGCCCGGCTCGTACGCGTCCACCAGGGCCGGGTTGCCCATCTGGGACTGCTTGGCGAGGCTCAGGTCGTTGGGGTTGAAGCCGGGCGCGGAGGCCATCGCGATGACCTGGCCGGTCTTCACGTCCTGGACCACCACGTAGCCCTTCTCCGCGCCGGAGTTGGCCACCTGGTCGGTGATCGCCCGCTGGGCGGCCCACTGGATGTCCCGGTTGATGGTCAGCTTGATGTCGCTGCCGGACACCGCCGGGTCCATCGAGCCCCCGGCGGTGGGCACCAGCCGCCCGCCCGCCTGGGCGTAGCTGCTGTGGCCGTCCTTGCCGGCCAGCTGCTTCTGGTACTGCAGCTCCAGCCCGCCCGCGCCCTCGCCCTCGCCGTTGACGAAGCCGACCAGGTTGGCGGCCAGCCCCTCGGCCGGGTAGATCCGCTTCTGGGTCTCCCGGTTGAACACCCCGGCCAGCGGGTTGGCGCACTCGTTGTCCACCCGGGTGCGCCCGCCCTGGTCGGCCGGCTTGCCGAGCAGCTTCTTCTGGGCCTGGCAGGCGCGTGTGCCGGCCTTCTTCTCCAGGCCCGTCTTGAGGTCGCTGATCTGGGTCTTGGCGGCCGGGGTCTGCTGCGCGGCGAGCCGCTTGTAGCGGGTCTTCGGGGTGTGCAGGTCGGCGGCGATCTTCTCCTTGGCCACGCCGAGGATCGGCGACAGCAGCGCGGCCGCCTGCTCGGGCGCGTCCGGGATGCCGGTCGCCTCGGGGGTGAACATCGCCGGGTCGGCGGTGATGTCGTACGCGTCCACGGTCGCCGCGAGGGCGACGCCGTCGGAGGACGTTATCGAGCCGCGCTCGGCGGTGATCGGGATGTTCTGGTAGCGGTTGGTGTTCGCGTCGGCGGCCAGCGCGTCGGCGTCGACCAGCTGGAGCTGCACCAGGCGCCCGGCGAAGACCGAGAACACCAGCGACAGCACCACGGTGATCACCCGCAGCCGGCGCTTCGGCTCGGCCAGCCGCAGCGCCTTGGGGCGGTGCGGCAGCCTGGGCTTCGGGCGCGGCCGCACGGCCGCCTGGCTGCGGGCCGGCGGACGGCCCTCCGGGCGGCGCTGCTGCGGCGCCCGCGGGGTACGGCCGACGGAGGCGGACCGGGTGGGCTGCGCCTTGGCCGACTGGCCGCGCGCGGGCTGGCCCTTGGCCGGCTGGGCCTTCGGGCTCTGCGCCTTCGGCGACTGGGCCTTCGCGGGCTGGACCTTCGCTGGCTGGACCTTGCCGGACTGGCCGCGGACGGCCTGCCCCTTCGCGGGCTGGCCGCGCCCGGCCACCGGCCTGGCCGTACCGCTGCGCGGCGGCTGGCGGCGGGCGGAGCCGGACCCCGAGCCCGACCCCGAGCCGGAGGGCTGGCGAGGTGTCGTCATCGGGTACCACCCCCGTGCTGGGCCGGCGCGCTCGTCACCGGGTTGAGCTGGATCACCGAGTCGCCGGCCGAGGCCGCCGGGGTCGGCGGCGCCGAGGGGCTCGGCTGGGCCGGGGGCTGGGCGCTCGGCGAGCCGGACGGCTGTCCGGAGGGCTGCGCCGGGGCGGCGCTCTGCGCGCCCGGCGCGGGCTTGGTCGGCCACGGGTCGACCGTCGACTTCTTCACCGGCGGGCTGTCCTGCGCCGGGCCGGGCGTGCCGACCACCTTGCCGCCGTTCGGCACGTCCAGGAAGGCCATCCCGCCGGCCGGGACCATGCCCAGCTCGCCGGCCCGCTTGGCCAGCGCGTCCGGGGCCGAGCTCTGGTCGATCTCGTGCTGGAGGCTCTGCTGCTCGTCGGTCGCCTTGGTGGTCTGCTTCTGCAGCCGGGACAGTTCGAAGGAGCCCTCGTTGAGCGCCGTGTTCAGCGCCAGCAGGCCGAGCAGCCCCGCCGCCAGCAGCACCACCACGAGCACCGCGAACGGCGTGCGCCCCCGCACGGGGCGCCGCCCCGGCCGGACCGTGATGCGTGCCCTGCCCTGTCCGGGGAGTCCTCCCCGCCCCGCCCGGACCTCACCGGCCACCGGCCCCACCGTTCTCCTCCGCCCTTCGGACCCCGCCGGAGCCTTCCTCAGCCCCGCTTGCTTCGGTCCCTGATCCTCTCCGCCACCCGCAGCCGCACGGGCGCGGCGCGCCGGTTCTCCTCGATCTCCTCCTCGGTGGCCTGCTCGGCACCGCGGGTGATCAGTTTGAGCCAGGGCTGGTGCTCCTCCGGGACGAAGGGGAGCCCCGGCGGGGCGGTGCTGGTCGCTCCGGCGGCGAAGTACTGCTTCACCAGCCGGTCCTCCAGCGACTGGTACGACATCACCGCGATCCGGCCGCCCAGCGCCAGGACGTCCAGCGCCCCCGGGATCGCCCGGTCCAGGACCTCCAGCTCACCGTTGACCTCGATCCGCAGCGCCTGGAACGTCCGCTTGGCCGGGTTCCCGCCGGTCCGGCGGGTCGCCGCCGGAATGGCGTTGCGCACCAGATCGACCAGACGCGCGCTGTTGGTGAACGGTTCCTTCTCCCGCTCCCGCAGGATGACCGAGGCGATCTTCCCGGCGAACCGCTCCTCCCCGTACACCTTGAGGATCCGGGCCAGGTCGCCGTGGCCGTAGGTGTTCAGCACCTCCGCCGCGCTGATCCCCCGGGTCTGGTCCATCCGCATGTCCAGCGGCGCGTCCTGGGCGTAGGCGAAACCGCGGTCGGCCTCGTCCAGCTGCATCGAGGAGACGCCGAGGTCGAACAGGACGCCGTCGATCCGGTCGATGTCCAGGCGCTCCAGCACCTCGGGGATCTCGTCGTACACCGCGTGCACCAGCGTGGCCCGGTCGCCGAAGGGGGCCAGCCGCTCGCCGGACAGCTTCAACGCCTGCGGGTCGCGGTCCACCGCGACCAGCCGGACCTCCGGGAACTGGGTCAGCAGCGCCTCGCTGTGGCCGCCGAGGCCCAGGGTCGCGTCGACCACCACGGCACCGGGGCGGGAGATCGCCGGCGCCAGCGCGTCCATGCACCGCTGCAGCATCACCGGAACGTGCTTGGGACCCGGTTCGTTGGTGGTCATGCGCGGCGGCGCCCTTCCTCGGTGCGGAGCAGCCCGACGATCCGGGAGCTCCGACCATTCTCGCCCACCACCCGCCGGCACGACGACGCGGCCCGTGGTCCCCGCCCGCTCGAGGGGAAGGTCGTGACCGCCCGGCGCCGGGGAAGGTGCGCCAGGTGGACACGGAGCGGGTGGAGGCCACGAGCCGCATCGGCCGGGCCGCACACCGTTCGGCACGGCCCGGTTGACGGGCTCCGAGGGGTGTGCTCCAACGCGCCGCAACTCTATCGCGGCGGCCCCGCCAGTCAATGGTCCGCTCCGGCGCACCACCCGGGCGGCGGTACGGATCACCGCAGGTCGCGGCCGTCGGAGCGGCCCGGTGGGGTCCCGGCCGACAGCCCCCGGCGACCGGCGCGCGCCCCGTCGAGCGACCGGGTACGAACCCGTCCCCGGACCGGCCCGGACGGACCCTCCGGTTGTCGCTATGCACTCGCTCACGGCGGTGCGTTCTGTAGCTCTCCGCCCCACCGCGCGGCCCCGGACGGCACTAACGTCGCCACCATGACCGTGACCCCCGACCGGCCGACGCCGAACGCCGCCGCCGACCCCGCCGGACCCACCATCATCGACCGCTTCGTGGCGGCCAACCGCGAGTACGCGGTGGACTTCCGCGACGGCGGCATGGACGCCCGCCCCGTCCAGCGGATCGCCGTGGTGGCCTGTATGGACGCCCGGCTCGACCTCTTCGCGGCGCTCGGCCTCGCCCTGGGCGACGCCCACGTCATCCGCAACGCCGGCGGCGTCGTCACCGACGACACCATCCGGTCCCTGACCATCAGCCAGCGCGCCCTGGGCACCCGCTCGATCGCGCTGATCCACCACACCGGCTGCGGACTGCTCGGCCTGACCGAGGACTTCCGCCGCGAGCTGGAGCTGGAGGTGGGGCAGCGCCCGCAGTGGGCGGTGGAGGCCTTCGTCGACCTGGACGGCGACGTCCGCCAGTCCATGCAGCGGGTGCGCACCTCCCCGTTCCTGCCGTACACCGACGACGTCCGCGGCTTCGTCTTCGACGTCCACACCGGGCTGCTGCGCGAGATCCGCTGACCGGAGCCCGCCCGCTCTCATTCGGCGAGGGCCGAATGGTGACTTCTGACCGCCGAACGGGGGAGAATGCGCCTGCCGGTCGGACCCCGAACCACCTGGGGCGGCCGGGCCGCAGGCCGCCCACCGGCGCCGGATCCTCGTTCGGAACCGCCCCCGGGACGGCCGCGTCAAGCATGGGGTGGGGTCCGGCCTCGGGTGAGGCGGGCACGGTGTGCCAGGGAGCGTAAACGGGTGACGAGCTACAACGATCAGGCCGGTCTCGGCAGTCCTGCGGGGGGCGAGCAGAGGGCGAACGGGTACCGTCCGGTCGGGCTCCCGGAGCTCGCGGCGGTCGTGGACCGGGTCCGCGCCAACATCGAGAGCGTGATCGAGGGGAAGCCCGAGGCCGTCCGGATCGCCCTGACCGTCCTGCTCGCCGAGGGCCACCTGCTGCTGGAGGACGTGCCCGGCGTCGGCAAGACCATGCTGGCCAAGGCGCTCGCCAAGTCCGTGGACTGCACCGTGCGCCGCATCCAGTTCACCCCCGACCTGCTGCCCTCGGACGTCACCGGCACCAACATCTACGACCAGCAGCAGCACGACTTCGAGTTCCGCCCGGGCGCGATCTTCGCCCAGATCGTGGTCGGCGACGAGATCAACCGCGCCTCGCCGAAGACCCAGTCCGCGCTGCTGGAGTCGATGGAGGAGCGCCAGGTCACCATCGACGGCACCAGCTACGAGCTGCCCTCGCCGTTCATGGTCGTGGCCACCCAGAACCCGGTCGAGATGGAGGGCACCTACCCCCTCCCGGAGGCCCAGCGGGACCGCTTCATGGCCCGGGTCTCGATCGGCTACCCCAGTCCCGAGGCCGAGTTCGCGATGCTCGACGTGCACGCCGGTGCCAACCCGCTGGCCGACCTCCAGCCGGTCGCGCACGCCGCCGACATCCTCAAGCTGGTCGAGCTGGTCCGCACCGTGCACATCGCCGACCCGGTCCGCCGCTACGCCGTCGACCTGGTCGGCGCCACCCGCACCAGCCCCGAACTGCGGCTGGGCGCCTCGCCGCGCGCCACCCTGCACCTGGTCCGGGCCGCCCGCGCCGCCGCCGCGCTGGACGGGCGCGACTACGTCACCCCGGACGACATCCAGCGGCTGGCCGTCCCGGTCCTGGCGCACCGCCTGATGCCGACCGCCGAGACCCAGCTCGGCCGCCGCACCGCCGAGCAGATCGTGACCGACCTGGTCGCCCGGCTGCCGCTGCCCCGGCCGCAGGGCGGCCCGGCCGTCCGGAGGGGCTGAGGTGGCCTCATCCGACGGAACGGGCGGGCTGCGGGCCGGACTGCACGGCCTCACCACCCGGGGCCGCTCCTTCCTCGCGGCCGGTCTGACCGCGGTGGTCTGCGCCTACCTGCTCGACCAGGACGCGCTGCTGCGGGTCGGCGTCCTGCTCACCGCCCTGCCGCTGGCCGCCGCCGCGGTGGTCGCCAACACCCGGTACCGGGTGGCCAGCGGACGCCGGCTCAGCCCGCACCGGGCGATCGCCGGCCAGGAGGCCCGCGTCCACCTGCGGGTGGACAACGTCTCCCGGGTGCCCACCGGGCTGCTGCTCCTGGAGGACAAGGTCCCGTACGTGCTCGGGCCGCGGCCGCGGTTCGTGCTCGACCGGGTCGAGCCGCGCGGCTTCCGCGAGGTCTCCTACCGGGTCCGCTCCGACCTGCGCGGCCGCTACCTGCTCGGGCCGCTGCAGCTGCGGCTGTCCGACCCGTTCGGGATGTGCGAGGTCAACCGCGCCTTCGCCGCCTCCGACGTGCTCACCGTCGTCCCGCAGGTCCTGGCGCTGCCGCAGGTGCGGCTCCGCGGCGAGTGGATCGGCCAGGGCGAGAGCCACGCCCGCACCCTGGCGCTGGCCGGCGACGACGACGTGATCCTGCGCGAGTACCGGCCCGGCGACGACCTGCGCCGGGTGCACTGGCGCTCCACCGCCCGGTACGGCGAGCTGATGGTGCGCCGCGAGGAGCAGCCGCAGAAGGCCCGCGCCACCGTCCTGCTGGACACCCGCGAGGTGGCCCACCGGGGCAGCGGCCCCGCCTCCTCCTTCGAGTGGGCGGTCAGCTGCGCCGCCTCCGTCGCCGTGCACCTGCTGGAGCGCGGCTACCAGACCCAGCTGCTCACCGACACCGGGCACTGGGTGCCCGGGCCCGGCAGCGGCGGCCACAACGTCGCCGCCGACACCTCCGGGCTGATCCTGGACGCCCTCGCGGTCGCCGACCTGTCGGACGGCGCCGGGCTGTCCCGCGCCGAGGAGCCGCTGCGGGCCGCCGGCGAGGGTCTGCTGGTGGCCGTCCTCGGCGACCTGGACGCGGCGCAGGCCACCCGGCTGGCCCGGCTGCGCGGCCGCACCGGCGGGGCGATCGCCTTCCTGCTCGACACCGGCACCTGGGCCGGTGTGCGGATGCTCGCCCCCGACACCGGCGGCGACGAGTTCCGCGAGCGGGTCCGGGAGCTGCGCGCGGCCGGCTGGACGGTCCTGCCGGTCCGGGCGGGCGACTCCGTGCCGGACCTGTGGCGGTCCGCCGACGGCGCCAAGACCACCGCCCCCTACCGAGATGAGGCCGGCGCGTGACCACCCGGGCCAAACTGACCGTTTACTCGGCGCTGGCCACCGCCCTCGCCTCGCTGTGCCTGCTGCCGCTGCTGACCATCCGCAGCTGGCTCACCTACGCCTTCCTGGTGATCGCCGTGATCTCGGCGGTCGGCGCCGGCCTGCGCCGCTCCCCGCTGTACCGCTGGTCGGTCCCGGTGGCCCAGGTGCTGGTGCTGCTCCTGCTGATGCTGCTCGGCTTCGCCGGGTCCGGGCTGACCGGCGGGGTGCTGCCCGGGGCGCCCGCGATGCGGATGCTCAGCCAGGTCTTCTCCGCCGGTCTGGACGACATCAGCCAGTACGCCCTCCCGGCGCCGCCGACCGCGGGCCTGCGGCTGATCCTGGTCTCCTCGGTCGGCCTGATCGCCGTGCTGGTGGACACCATCGCGGTGACCTACCGGCGCTCGGCGCTGGCCGGGCTGCCGCTGCTGGCGCTGTACTCGATCGGCAACGGCGTCGCCGGGGACCACGGCAGCTGGGTCTGGTTCGGCTTCGCCTCGGCCGGCTACCTGCTGCTGCTGTTCGCCGAGGGCGAGGACCGGGTCTCCCGCTGGGGCCGGGTCTTCCGCGGCAGCGCGCGCGGCACGGTCACCTCCAGCCGGATCAGCCAGGGCGGCCAGCAGGTCGGCGTCCTGGCGCTGGCCTTGGCCCTGCTGCTGCCGGTCTTCCTGCCGCGCTGGGACCTCGGGCTGCTGGACTCGGGCTCGTCCGGCGGGTCGTCCGGGCACGGCGCCGCCGGGAGCGTGGCCACCAGCCTCGACCCGCTGGTCAGCCTGGAGGCGGCGATCAGCAAGCCGTCCGACAACGAGCTGCTCACCTACACCCTGGAGAGCGACCTCGCCGACCAGACCTACCTGCGCACCGGCTCGCTGGACCAGTTCGACGGCACCAACTGGAAGCTCGGCAGCACGGTGGTCAGCGACCTCCCGGCCACCCTGCCCACTCCCGAGGGCCTGCGGGTCACCAACGTCCCCCGGATCGAGGGCGACTTCCAGATCAGCAACGGCCTGCAGAACAGCTGGCTGCCGATGCCGTACCCGGCCGCCTCCGTCCAGGTCCCCAACCGCAACGAGTGGAAGCTCGACCCGATCACCCGTACCGTCCTGCCGACCAACGACAAGGCGATCAGCGGCCTGCGCTACCACGTCAGCACGCTGGACCTGCGGCCCACCGCGGACGAGCTGCGCACCGCGCCGCTCGCCCCGCAGGACATCCGGGACCGCTACACCGCCGTCCCGTCCGACCTGCCGGCCGTGGTCGCCGAGCAGGCCAGGGCGGTCACCGCCAACGCGCGCAGCGACTACGACCGGGCGACGGCGCTGGTGAACTTCTTCACCGGCCCGGGGTTCAAGTACGACACCTCGGTCGAGGGCGGCACCGGCAGCAACGCGATCGCGGTCTTCCTGCGCGACCGCCGCGGCTTCTGCGTGCACTTCGCCTCCACCATGGCGGCGATGGCCCGGGTGCTGAAGATCCCGGCCCGGGTCGCGGTCGGCTTCACCCCCGGCGACAACAAGGGCGACAACGTCTACTCGGTCAGCGGCCGGATGTACCACGCCTGGCCCGAGCTGTACTTCTCCGGCTACGGCTGGATGCGCTTCGAGCCGACCCCGAGCCGGGGCGTCCCGGCCCGCTACAGCGAGGCGTCCAGCGCCCCGACCACGGCGCCCTCCCAGGCGCCGACCGCCGCGGCGACCAGCTCGGCCGCCGTCCCGGCGCCGTCCCAGAGCTCCGACTGCACCGCCAAGCAGCGCCAGCTGGGCGACTGCGGGTCCAAGGGCAAGGCGGCCGGCCGGACCGCCGACGAGTCCTGGCTGCTGTCCGGCCAGGTGCTCGGCACCCTGGCCGTCGTGGTGGTGCTGATCGCGCTGCTGCTCGTACCGATGTTCTGGCGGACCGCCGTACGACGCCGCCGGCTCGGCGGCGGCGGGCGGCGCCGGCCCGGCGGGGACGGCCCGGGCGAGCTCACCGACGCCCAGGTGCTGGCCGCCTGGGACGAGCTGGTGGATTCCGCCTGGGACGTCGGAATTCCCCCGGACGAGTCACGCACCCCGCGCTCGGCCGCCCGGCGGATCACCGAGACGGCGGACCTGGACGCGGACGCGGCGGCCGCCGCCGGACGGCTGGCGCTGGCCACCGAGCGGGTGCTCTACGCCCCGGCCGGGCAGGTCACCACGGCCCCGCTGGCCGCCGACGTCCGCACCGCCCGGCGGGCCCTGTGGGCCGGGGCCGGCCGGGCCGGGCGGCTGCGGGCCCTGCTGCTGCCGCCGTCCTCGGCCCAGCTGTGGTGGCGGACCTCCGACACGGCGCGGGCGGCCCGGGCCGCCGTGGCCACCCGGGCGGGCCGGGCCGCCGAGGCGGTCGCCGGTCCGGTGCGACGGCTGACCGGCCGGCGCAAGGGGTCCACCCCGGAGTCCTGAGGCAACGCGAGAGCCGGGGGGGGGGGGGGGGTGTGGTGGGGGTCAGCGGCAGGTGCGACGCGGAGGGGGGAGGAGAACTCTCAGGAGCTCGAGC
>NZ_JBHYGR010000127.1:25012-27548 GCF_042738155.1 Kitasatospora sp. NPDC059088
TACTCCGAGACCCCCCTTCTCTCCACTCCACCCGCGCCGCGCGGGGGCCAGATCCACCTCCCCCCCCCGCCCCGGCTCTCGTCGTCTGTCCTCGACGCCTCGTCCGTCCTCGACGTCCTCGACGTCCCGACCGGCCCTGCGGCTCAGAACCCGCCGGTCTGCTCGTCCCGGCGGCGCTGCCAGCGCTGCTCCACCCGGTCCATCATCCCGGCCTTGCGGCGCGGGGCCGCGGCCTGCCGGGGGCCGGAGCCCTGGCCCGCGGGCGCCCGGCGCCAGCCGGTCACCGCGAACACCGCGCACCCGAGCATCACCAGGAAACCGACGACGCTGACCCAGATCTGGTCCGGAACGACCATGCCGCCCATCAGCAGACCGATCCCCACCACGAAGCCGGCGACGGCCAGGTAGACCCGCCGACGGGTAAAGGTGCGCAGCCCGGTTCCCTCAAGCGCTGACGCGAATTTGGGATCTTCGGCATACAGCGCTCGCTCCATCTGGTCGAGCAGTCGCTGCTCGTGCTCCGAGAGCGGCACGGAGTCCTCCTACTCGTCGGTCGCGGGTGCGACCGGTCCGCCTCCCCGGTCGGAGAGGCCAGTCCAATCAGCCTTGGGCACACGGTCGGACGCCCGTGCGGGGGACCCGGCCCGTGTCGTCCATATGCCCCACGCATCCGGCTGTCATGCTTACCGGCTTTACCCAGATCATACGGTCCGGGGCCCCGTTACGGAGTGGTCTGCGCCGCGTGGGACGGGCCACTTCGACCGGGCGGGGCCGCACCCGGGTCAACGCCGGACGGATCGGACAAGTGCCCGACCCGATGGAATCGGCCCGGAGCCGGGGATGATCCGGCGCACAGCCGGGCGAGGGGCGGGTGTCCGGGGGTCGTCCGGGAAGCGAACCGCCGCCGGACGGTGCGCGGACCGGACGGCGGCGGACGGGTGCCGCGGGGGCTCCGGGCGGGGTCAGGCGAGGGTGGCCAGCAGGTGCAGCTGGGTGGCCACGGCGTGGAAGGCGGGCTGCGCGGCAGCGGCCTCCTCCAGCTTGAGCAGCGCCTCCATGGCGCCCGGCTCGGTGTCCACCAGGACCCCGGGCACCAGGTCGGCGAAGACCCGGACGCCGTGCACCGACTCCACCCGCAGGCCCGCGCCCTCGGCCAGTCGGCCCAGTTCCTCACCGGTGAAGCGGCGCGGCATCGGGTCCTGCTCGCCCCAGCGCCCGTCCTCGGCGGAGAGCACCGTACGGGCCTCGTTGAAGTGGCCGGCCAGCGCGCGGGCCAGCACGGCGCCGTTGCGGTTGGCGGCCAGCAGGCTGACCAGGCCGCCCTTGCGCAGGGTGGCGGCCAGGCTGCCGAGCGACTCGGCCGGGTCGTCCACGACCTCCAGCACGCCGTGGCAGAGCACCGCGTCCACGGTGCCGGGGGCGACCAGCTCGGGCAGCGTCTGGGTGTCGCCCTGGACGGCCCGGACCAGGTCCGTCACCCCGGCCTCGGCGGCCCGGCGCTCCAGCGCGAACAGCGCGTCCGGGCTCGGGTCGACCACGGTGACCCGGTGGCCGAGCTTGGCCACCGGCACGGCGAAGTTGCCGGTGCCGCCGCCGGTGTCGACCACGTCGAGCACCGGCTGGTCCAGCTCGGCCGCCCGCTTCTCCAGGGCTGCCCGTACCACCTCCCAGACCACGGCGGTACGCAGGGCACTGCGGGGACGCGTCGGGTACACGGTCGGGCTCCTTGGCACGTGCAGATCGATCAGGATGCCTCCACCTTAAGCCTGCCGCGCGGCCGCTCCGCCCGCGCCGGGCGGCTCGTCCCCGTCGAGCGGCAGCCGGGGTGCGGGCGGGGCCGGGCGCAGGCCGAGCAGCCGCTCGACCAGGCGCAGGAACAGCGCGGAGTTGCGGATCAGGTCGTCGGCGTCGCGGGCCGAGGCGGCGCCCCGGATGCCGGCCTCGGCGGCGGCCCGGCGGCGGGCGCCGGCGCCGTAGTAGAGCGCCCACTCGGCCAGTTCGGGGGCGACTTCGGGCAGCACCTCCCAGGCGCTGCGGATGGCCTTCCGCCGGCGCGGGTTCTTCTCCGGCCGACCGCGGACGGCCAGCACGGCGGCCACCGTGCGCAGCGCGGCCAGGTGCGCGGTGGCGTAGCGCTCCAGCGGATCCTCCAGCACGCGGGCGCGGGCCAGCGTGCGATGGGCGTCGGCGAGCAGATCGAGGGCGGCCGGTGGCGCGGCGGCCCGGCGCAGTACGGGGTGGACGTCCCGCCCGGCGGAGCCAGGGGCGGGCGGGATGGACGGGGTGGGTGGCAGGGCGGCGGAGTGGAGGCGGGCGGTGACGGGCTCAGGACGGCTGATGGTCATGGTCTCCCCCGTTCCGAGGCAGCGCCCGGACCGGGTGGTCCGTGCTCCTCCATCGTGACCGGCACCACTGACAACCGGCTCCGGGAACGGACGCAGCGGCGGCGGGGGGGGGGGGCGGCCCCCCCCCGCCCCCCCCCCCGCCCCGCCCGCCCGCCCCCCCCCCCCCCGCGCCGGCGGGGGGGGAGCCCACC
>NZ_JBHYGR010000128.1:0-27533 GCF_042738155.1 Kitasatospora sp. NPDC059088
AGGCGCGGAGTTCCTGCAGGTCGGGGATGTGGTTGTAGAGGGTGCCGGGGCTGACCCCGAGGAGCTTGGCGATCGAGGTGATCGAGTTCTCGGGGTTGGGGAGCAGGTCGCGGGCGGCCCGAATGATCTCGGGGGTGGCGACGGTGGGCCGACCACCGACCCGGCCGCGCGCGCGGGCGGCGTCCAGGCCCTCGCGGGTGCCGGAGACGATCAGCTCGCGGATGAACTCGGCGAGCGCGGCGAAGACGTGGAAGACGAGTCGGCCGCCCGGCGTGGTGGTGTCCAGTCGCTCGTGCAGCGAGCAGAAGCCGATCTCGCGGCGCCGCAGCTCGCCGACCATGTTCACGAGGTCCTTGAGGGAGCGGCCGTAGCGGTCGAGCGCGGGGACCACCAGGGTGTCGCCGGCAGCGAGGAAGGCGTGGCACGCCTTCAGCTCGGGGCGCAGGTCGTCCTTGCCGGACTTCTTGTCGGCGAAGATGCGGCGGCATCCGGCAGCGGTGAGGGCGTCGATCTGGCGGTCGAGCTTCTGCCCGCCGGTGGACACCCGCGCATAGCCGATGAGGATCTCGGTGCGGCGGGCGGGTTCGGCGACCAGCAGGTCGAACGGGTCTGGCTCGGCGGGGGTGTTCACGCCCGGGATTGTGTCAGGAAACGGCGTCCTGGGGTTGTTGAAGCACCTTGGTTTTTGAAGGAGTTTTTGAAGGCCTCAGGAGGTCCTCGGGCGGCCCGTCCGGCACCCTTCAGAAAACGATGGTTTGTTGAAGGCGCCGAATTCAGGCAGGCGGAAATGCCTGCGGGAAAGCCCGCCCACCGGCTGTCCGGTGAGCGGGCTTTTCGGTACCGGGTCACGCCTCGGTCGGCCGGGCGGGGTCGATTCCGAAGTCGGTGACGAAGATCCGCTCGCCCCGCCCGAACGACGGGCGGAGCTCCTCGCGGATGACGACGATGAGGTCCATGAGGGTGCGGGGCGCGGTGACCGTGATGGTGCCGATCTGGCGGGCGCAGCGAGGGCCGGCGACCGCCTCAATGCTGTAGGTGTAGGCCCCGGGCTGCACGGTGGTTCGCCGGGCGTACGACTCGTAGGACGACCCCATGATGATCTCCTCTGATCCGGGCGGACCCCTCTGGCCCGATTGGTTCACTCTGACACACTCGGTGCAGTCTGCGCAAGACGGTTCAGCTTGAGTGTCCGTGATTGCGCAAACTGCATCCGCCGTGTCACATTGAGTCTCATGACACAGAGAACCCCTGCCCAGCTGAGGGCCGATGCCGAAGCCAAGCTCAGCGGCCCCGGCAGCCGCCGGATCCAGCTGCAGTCCGACCTCGACACGGTCGATCAGGAGCTGCTGCCACTGGTCGCCGAGGCCCGCGCCATGGAAGTCCCGATCCGCCGGATCACCGAGCTGACCGGGCTCGCTCCGAACACCATCCGGGCCTGGATGGCCAAGAAGCCCGAATAACCGGCCAGCGGAAACGCGTACGAAAAAGCCTGCTCCCCCGCCGCCGGGGAGCAGGCTTTCTAGTGGCCAACGCCGTAGAGGCGGTTTATCTAGCAAGATTGGTCGTCGGTTCTCGTTTGAGCCTTCATTTTCGCTGGCGGGAAAGATGGCATAAAAGTCAGCTCTCCAGCCAGTTGGTAAGACGGCTGGAGAGCTGACTTTTATGGGTCCTGGCCTGCTGGTCTGCCCTCAGATCTTGAGCTTGGCGAAGAGCAGCTTCAGCGCCTGGTCCACGAGTTCCTGCGGGTTCTTGCCGGTCTGCTCGACGGCCTGGGTCAACTTGTCGTCGTGTGCTTTGAGGATCCGGACGCTGAGCTTGGCCCGCTCGGGGCCCCGGGGCCGGCCCAGCCGACGACCGGACTTTCTGCCAGCTGAGCCGCCGGTTTTCTCGCCTGCGGATTCGCCAGCGTCATTGCCAGTTTCTCCGCCGGTGTCTTCGCCAGCGCTGGCGCCTGTCCTGGGGCTGGTTCCTTCGGAGACAGCCGCGCCACCACCTGTGCCGGTAGAAACACTGTCGGATTGGCGGGCGGCAATCCGTGCGCGCTCCTCCGGCGTGAGCTGGTCCAGGCTCGTGATCTCCGGCTCCACCTGCTCCTCGGTCAGCCGCGGTGCCATTCGCATCGTCTGCTTCACCATCAGGCGGCGGCCTCGGCTTCCTGGATCTCATGCCACACCGCGCGGTAGTCGTCCAAGTTGGTCGGGCAGGTGTCGATAGCCCGCTCGTACTCGACCCGCGCCGGGATCTCTGCGTCGAGCACCGGCCTCTCGTCCTCCTCCAGTTGCCGCCGGGCCTCCCTGGGCTGACTGGTCCGCGCGTCCGCCCGGGTGAGGAGCACGTAGACGGCGAAGCCGTCCTCCCCTTCGTGGCCGGCCGCCGCGGTGCGGGCCTGCTTGAAGGTCGCCGCGAGCTGCTTCTGGTCGAACTTGCTCGGGGCCAGCGTCACGATCAGCCTGGTCGCCTTCTCCAGGACGTCCGCGAGGAGCGCGGCATTGCCGCCGCCGACGTCGACGATGACGTGGTCGAATTCCTTGCGGAGCTTGGTGACGTACTCGCCCAGGTCCTGGAAGGGGTAGCGCTCGACGGGGAAGGGCAGCGGGGTGCCGGCGGCCTCGGCGTCGCGAGCCCAGCCGTAGGCGGTCTGGCTGACGCTGTCCGCGTCGACCACCACCACGGTAAAGCCGAGCGACCACAGCACCAGCGCGAGGTAGACAGCGGAAGTCGTCTTGCCCGCGCCTCCCTTCAGCATGCCGATCACGGTGACCTGGCCGATCTCCGGCCTCATGTCGCTCTCGATCCTCGGCAGGTCGATCGTCGGGCTCACATCAGCCTCCTTTGCAGCTCAGGGGCGGCGTTGGGCTGGCTGTCCCGCCAGCGTCACCGCCTGCTTTTCCGCCTGCAGGATTGCGGGCGGGCTCAGCCTAGGCGCGCGACCCTTCCCGTCGCGTGGCGCTCAATCTTGCTAGATAGCTCGTGACTCATGTGGGTGACAACTGCCCACCCGACGGGGATCCGCACTCTGGTTATCTCGCATGATTGCTCGCATGGGGATGCCGACGGTTCAGTACACAGTGGCGGTGCGCGAGGAGCGGCTGGAGCTGCTCGACCTGGTGGCCGCGATGGCTGCTGGTGAGGAGCGGGCCTGGCTGGCGAAGCAGCGCGAGGACCATCGGGGACTGCGGGGCGGGAAGCTCGCGCAGGCCCGGCGAGCGACACGCGAGTTGCTCGCCGAGCAGCGGGCAGCCGGCCTTCTCGCGGGAAGCCGGGACTGGTTGCTGGTACCCGGCGTCCGCGCTGAGCTCGCCACCCGTGGGTGGGACCGCGACTGGCCGCCGATCCCGCCGGGGGCGCTGGCCGCCGGGCGTCGGTGGGGTACCGACCCTGGCCGCTACTCCGGCCAGCACGACGAGGGCGAGACCCGCTTCCTCGGGCGGCTCGGGGTGCGGCTGCCACACGAACTAGGCGAGCAGCTACAGCGCGCCTGCTACTGGCACAACGAGGAGATCGAGCAGCGGCTGCAGGAGTGGGCCGACAGATGGGGCGACGGACCTGAAGTGATTGTCCGCCAGTCCATTCGCGAGCACGGCGGGGTGACGGCCCTCGACGCCATGGTTGCAGCCCTCAGGCCGACTCCGCCGACCGAGGAACTCACTGAGCGCGCCAAGCTTCGGGCCCAGGTGGTCACCACCGGCGACATCCTGCGCGCTGCCCTCGACCACGCTCTGGCCGCGGCTCCCGAGCGCGCTCGCCGCGAACACACCCGGCTTCGCAACGCCGCCGCTCAGGCCCGGGCCGACGTCGCCTTCGCCGAGCGGCGCCACCGGGAGGCGAAGGAGGAGCAGTCGGTCGCGGAAGCCGCAGACAGGACCGAGGAGGCGGCCAAGGCCGAGTGCGACGCCCTGCACTGGAGCTCCAGGGCCGTCATCCACCGCCTCGACGCCGAGCGGCTCACCGTCCAAGCCGACCAGGTGCGCGATCTGATCCGCCAGCTGAGCGCCCCGCCGCGCCCCTGACTTCCATCCCCCGATCTCCGGGTCCCTCCGAAGGTCCTGGAGGTCCAGGGTGCGGCGATCAATCTTGCTAGATAGATCGAAAATCCGGGTTCTTGCCTCCCGAACCGCCCTCTCGCGGTGCCCGAAGGGTAGTGGAAGCGGACGGGCGCGTCCGCGCCCGACACCCCCGGCTGACCGCCTATGCGGGCCGCGCGTTCACCGCCGGCGCCCGCTCGGCCCCAGGGGCCTCCCGGCCGCCGTCGGGCGCGGCCCGCTCACCTTCCGACCGTCACCCGCCCCTCGCCGGTCGGCACCGGCCCACCGAGCGCCTCAGCGCTTTTCCCTTTGTCTCCTCCTTCCGCCTGTAGAGCGCGGGGTGAGGGTCCGCCAAAGTTCTCTGAGCCAGCCAACGGGGGGATTCACCGTCGGGGCGGGGCGGTCGGCCGCCTGCGGGTCGGGTTTGGTCACGTTCTGTAGAACATGGAAGGTGACCAAGATCGTTTTGGGACGCAAGGGACGATCCCACCCCCTGCATCTCTGCTTCTCTCTCTCTTCTTCGACATCACAACAGAGATGAAGGGGTCGGGATCGTCCCTTGCGTCCCTAGAAACAGGCATTTTGGACACATTCAAGGTCAACCTAGGGACGGTAAGTCTCGGAGGTGGGACGGTAACTCCGGTTTTATCGTCCCTGAGGGACGCTAACTTCGGGGTTACCGTCCCTCAGGGACGGTAAATCGGGGGTTATCGTCCCTGTCGGCCTCAGTTAGCGTCCCTCAGGGCCAGTAACTTTCCGTGATCGGTGACGGGTGACAGCGGTAGGCTGCGGCGGCCGGCACCGGGTCGGCTGGACGAAGGAGGAACGGTGGGCGATTTCGCGGCGTGGCTGGAGCGGTTTTCGCAGGTCAGCGGGGCGATCGGGGACCTGGCCCGGGACGTTGCGGCCGATCCCGAGTGGCCGGACGGACCGGACAGCCTCGACGCCTACCTCGACCACCTGGAGGCCGAGCACGGTCTGGATGCCGATTCGCCGGCGGCCGAGACGCTCCGCCAGGCCTGGGAGCACTACGAGCGGGCCCGCAGCTGACACCCGGGTACGCCGAAGACCCGCGCGTGCCCGGGGCACGGCGGGTTCGGCGGGGCGGTGCGGGCTACCCGACCAGCTGGCCCTGAACGGCGGTCGGCGGCGGGGCCTGCGTCTCCTGGATGCGGGGGACGTAGCGGATGCGGGTCCAGCGGACGGAGCCGGTCTTGCCCTTGGTGATGTCGACGCCGAGCTTGTCGAGGTCGGACGCGGCGCGGTTGATCCGGCGCGACAGGTGGTTCGGCGTGCGCGGCCACGACTCCGGCAGCATGCCGGGCAGCATCCCGCCCAGCTTGTCGAGCAGCTCCTGCGTGCTGCCCTCCCACTCGTGGGCGCCGTCGGCGGCTGGCGGTTCCTCCTTCACCATCCGCATCAGCGTCATGGCGACCTGGTCGGACTCGACGACCTCCTCGGCGAGCTCGCGCCGCTCCTCCAGGTAGCTGCGCAGGATGTCGCTGCTGTCACCCATGATGCTGTCCAGCGCGGCCATGACCAGGCCGTTGTCGGCCATGCGGGGCAGCGGGATCTCCCCGTTGTCGGCCTGCTCGCGGATGGGTGCGAGCGCGTGGAGGGTCTTCACCACCAGGTTGAGCAGGGCGCCCAGGATGCGCGGCTGGGCTTCGTCGTACGCCTCCCAAAGGGCGGTGTCCGTGCGGCGCTTGGTGATCCGGTGCAGGTGCACCGGGATCATGCGGTCCGCCAGGTCGCCGCGCAGGGCCCCGACGTCGATGCCGTTGAAGACCACGACCCGCCGGAACTGCTGGACCGTCACGTCCGAGTCGCTGTACAGGGTCCGCTTGACGTTGGCGTCGCCGGTCGCGGCCCGGCAGATCGCATCCGAGAGCCACTCCGGGATCCGGCTCAGGTTGTCCAGCCCGACCACCCAGGAGCCGACCGCAGCCGTCGCCCAGTCGTCGGCGTCCTTCGGCGTCGCGCGGGCCGGCGCCGCGCTCGGGTCGATCAGCTTCACCAGCATCTTGGTCGCTGTACTCTTCGCCGTCCCCTGCTCGCCGCTCAGGAACAGCACCGAGTGCGGAATGCCCGGCAGCATGCCCGCCACCAGCCAGGACACCAGCAGCGGCCACGACTCGTCGGTCACGTTCAGCAGCTTGCGCAGCTCCTTCAGCGAACCGCCCTGCTGCGGGATCGGCAGCGGCTGGGTCAGCTGCGAGCGCCGGAACAACGGCTGACCGGGCCGAGCCGGCCCCACCTGCCAACCGTGCCGGGTGACCGTGACGACCTGGCCGTCCGCCCGCCCGAGGTCCAGAACGAAGCCGTCCTCGGACCGCTTGCCGAGCGGGGCCACCCGCAGGTGGAGCGGCACTGGGTCGGTGGCCTGAGCGTGGCCCTCGATCGCCAGCATCGCGTCCGCCAGCGCCGAGCTGGAGGCCGCCTTGCCCTGCGCCTCGAAGTAGAGCCGCGCCAGCTCCGCCCGCAGCGAGATCCGCCCGCCGCGCAGCAGACGGGCGATCCGCGGGCCGTACCCGTCACGCGGCACCGCGAACAGATCGCCGTCCTCGCTGTTGCCGAACTCGTAGCGCTGGGCCGCCATCCGGATCAGCTGGTCGGCCTGGCTCTCCTGCCGACCGCCGCCCCGGGACTGCTGGGCAGCGTGCTGCGCGGCCTGCGCCTGCTGGGCCTCCTCCGCCTTCCGGGCCTGGAACGCCTGGAACGCCAGGACCTGGGCCGGGGTGGCGTTCTCCAGCCACTTCGCGGCCTTGTCCTTCTTCTCCTGCTCGCGGCGGAACGCCTCGACGACGTCCACCTGCACCGGCATCTCGATCACGTCGCTGCTCACGCCGCACCGCCGAGCTGGCGGGCACGCGCGTCCATGAACCGCGGTCGGGTCAGACCGGCCCGCATGCCCGAGGCGACCGTCGCCTCGATCTCGCGGGCGTACCGGTGCTTGCTTGAAGTGCCGACGCCGCACTCCCGCGCCGTCGAGACCAGCGCGTTCTCGGCCTCCGTCTGCCCGAGCAGGCCGGCGGCCACCAGCTGCCCGGCCCGGAACGCGGCCTTGTTCAGCCGGTCGTTGCGGCCCGACCTCGCCTCCATCGCCGCGAGCTCCGCGCACTCCGATGCCAGGATGCCCCGCGCCCACCGCTGTTCCCGCGAGCCCTGCCGGGCCACGGCTCGCAGTCGGGCGACCACAGCGGCCCCCCGACCCGGCGCCCCGCTGTTGGCTGGCTCAGGAGTGGTGGTGAGGACGGTCAGCAGCCAGCCGGGCAGCGGCGCCGGAGTGGTGATGCTGCTGGTCAGCCGGTAGGGGTGGCCGTCGACGTGCGAGCCGATGCCGACCACATACCCGCCGACCGCCCGGGTGTCGATCCACGGGCCCACCGTGCGGGCCGAGCAGCGGACCTCCACGCCCTCGGGTGCGGCGAAGAGGAGGTGCTCGCCGCCGCTGCAGGTCTCCACCGTCATGGTGTCGACCGGCGAAGCGCCCGGAGTCCGGGCGATCAGCGAGGAGAATGAGGACCGTCCGTCGACGATCCCCTGGGCCGACAGCACGGCGTTGGGCTCATCGTCCATGTGCGGCACGTCGAGGTCGACAACGACCAGACGGGACGGCCCGCAGGCCACCCCGATGTTGAACGGCGCCCGCGACCAGGTCCGGGTGATCAGCTCCGGGTCGAGGGTCGCGCGCCCCTCCCAGTCGGACCACCGGGGTTCCTTGCCGCCGACCAGCAGCGGGTGGACCGCCATCCCGCGCTCGGCGTACCGAAGCGCGCTGGCGAGCAGAAATGGCCGAAGGTCACCCGGGTTGACCCGAGAGTGAGGTAGCGGTGACGTCTGGATTTCTCGTACGCTCAAGGTGAGCGCACCTCCGTTCTGGGAGATCGGGGAGCTCGTTCGGCCGAGTAAGCGCTCGGCGACTTCTGGAAGCCCGTCCCTGCCAGGGGGCGGGCTTCCGTCATTGCTGGGCCCATCTTGCCGTGGGGCGGCTGACGGGAGCCCGGACGTCGGTCAGTTCCCGCTGGGCGGGATGCTGGCCGTGGCTATCTCCTTCGCGACATCGGCGGCCGTTGCAACCAGTTGGTCGAGGGTGTCCGGGGCCCCGTGGATGGCGGGAAGGGAGAGCACCGACGCGACCTTCTCGTAGGTGATGACCAGGCGGCTCCTGGTTGTTCGGGCAGGGCCGAGAGCATCCCTGATCCCCAACGCGGTGAGGTCTGAGAGGCTTGCCAAGCTCTGCGCTGCAGCATCTTCACCGGGAGAGGGCACCCAGATGCCGGCGCGGTACTCCTGGCGGAGCGCCTCCAACTCATCGGACAGCGGAGTCATCAGGAGTTCTCCTCGGAGACTGCATACGAGTACGACAGGGTGTGTCGGGGCGGAATGCAGGACTCGCCGTACTCAACGAGCACGGTGTCGTCGCCGCGCTGGGTGGTCCACAGCCAGGCCATCGCACCGATGCCGGTCCCGTTGGGCAGCCCGAGGGCGCTCGACTCGCGTGCGTCGCTTCCGCGGGAGTGCATGAAATCCTCGCCATTGGCGATCGTGCCGACGGCCCGCTCCAGGCCAGCCACCCTGGTCCCGACGCTGCTAGAGGTTGTGGCCAGGAGCTCGGGCACCTGCTCAGCCAGCGCGCCGTCGTGCCAGGTCACTGTGAGAGCCCGGAGCGACTTCTCTTCGATCGTCACGAACTCCCGGCGGATGACCTGCGCCCCGTGCTCCAGCCCGAACAGCTCCGCGACGTAGGGCGGCGCGACGACGAGCTCCGCAGCGGTGACCCGGTGGTGTTCGCCGTTCGCGTCAAGGGTTCCGGTCCGCCTGTACCGATCCAGGCGGTCCTTCGGAGAGGTGGCCTTGGCCCCGAGGCCGGCGACGAAAGAGCCACGCGGGCTGGTGTAGATCAGGCCCTCGACCTGGAGCTGAGCGATCGCCTTGGCCGCAGTGGCACGGGCGATTCCCCATTCCCGTTCGATTTCGGCAACGGTGGGGAGCTTTGCGCCTTCTGCCAGGACGCCGTCCTGGATCTGGCGCCTGAAATGGGCGGTGACCTGCATAAAGGCGGGCACCGGCTTCTCGATGCGGGGCATGAGTTCTGTCCTTCACTCGGAGGGTTGTGCCCTAGTGGGCGCCAGCGTACTAGAACGCGAACGCAAAAGCTCCAGTGGGGCGGAGTGTCGCGGCGAGTGGTCTAGAACGTGAACTCATTCTAGCGCGGGTGCTTGCGCGCGTACTAGAACGCCTCTATGTTCATCTATCAGAACAGCCCGGGAGGGACTGGGGAGAGGCCCAAGAAGGGCCTTATTCGCCATGCCCAAAAGGGAAGCCCCGGCGCGTCACCGCCGGGGCTAGAGGGAGCCGTTCCACTGGAAGGAGCACGACCCCCATGAACATCATCGTCGCCGGTCAGCGCGTTGTCACCGCGCTCGACCTGATCGAGGCTGCGGGCTACGAGCCCGCGCCGGCCTTCGAGCCCCGCACCGCCGAGGACATCGCCGCGTACCGCGACGCGCTCGTCGACCTGATCGATGACCTGGCCGACATCGCCGACACCGAGGACGACGACCTCGACCTCGCCCACTACCGGCAGCTGCTGCGGCGGATGCCGACCCCGCTCCGCAACCGCGACCTGGTGGTCGCCCGCCGGCCGAAGGCTCGGAAGGCGGTGGCGGCGTGATCGCCGAGAAGCGCCCGCTGATCGACCCGCGCCTGGTCGCGCTGCTGCTGCCGGTGCTCCCGCTGCTGTGGTCCCGCCTGCGGACGCTGCTCATGATCGGCGGCGGTCTGCTGGTCCTCGGCATCCGGCTGAGCCTGCTCGACACCCTCGCCCTGGTCCTGGTCGTCACCGTCGTCCTGACGCTGGAGGCCCTCGCCTCCCTCCCCACCACCACTGGCACCCGCCGCACCGCCGCCGTCGGAGGCACCCGATGAAGAAGCCCCTCAGCCGCAAGGTCATCCGCCTCGCCATCGACACCGTCTTCGGCTTCCTCACCTCCCGGGTGAAGACCGCCGCCGCGCTGGCCGCCGTCGGGCTCGACCGGGTGCTCGACCCGGCTCGCCCGCTGCCCGACCGCACCGGGCTGGTCGTCCTCCTCGGCGTCCTCGCGGTCCTGGACGTCCTCGCCCACTTCGGTCTGGTGCCCGACCTGTGCACCCCGGACCGGCCGTGCGAGGAGTGCCTCCAGTTCGTGGAGGAGCAGGGCTTCTACCCGTATGGCGCCGCCTGCCCCGCCCCGCTTTACCTGGACGAGAAGGAGGCCGACCGGTGAGCGAGGACTACCGCTCCTGGGAGGAGCGCGAAGCCGCCGCAGCCAAGGACCGCGCCGCCGCCGAGGCGCTGAAGAAGAAGGCCGCCGCTGAGCAGGCCGCCGCCGCCGTCGAGCTGGAGGGCGCGAAGGCCGCCACCGCCACGAAGGCGCTGCGCGAGCAGCTCGCCCAGGCCAAGGTCCGCCAGCAGCTCGCCGAGCAGGCCGAGCAGGCCAAGGACGCCGGCACCGAGCGCAAGCAGCAGCGGGCCGAGCGCCGCGCGGAGGCCGGCACGGACTTCAAGCGGCTGGTTCGGGTGTTCGTCGCGGTCTGCATGGCGTCCGCCCTCCCGGCGCAGTTCTCCTACTTCCTCGGCCTGCACAAGGCGGGCGAGACCGGCGCCGCGTGGCTGCTGGGCCCACTGCCGATCGTGCTGGAGCTCGCCGCGTGGGTCGCGGTCTACGGCACCGCGTGGGCCGGTCGCAAGGGCATGAGCAAGGCGCCGTTCTGGCTCCTCACTGCCTCGCTGTCCGGGTTCGCCGCCTGGGTGAACTACCGGCACGGCACCGCCGAGTACGGCTCGATCGCCGGGGCCGCCCTCGCCGCCGCGAGCTTCGCCGGTCCGCTGATGTGGGAGCTCGCCGAGTGGCTCGACGGCCTGGCCGCCGTCGAGACCCGCACCCGCGAACAGCGCGCCGCCGACAAGGCAGCCGCCGCCAAGGAGAAGGCCGACGCCAAGGCCAAGGCCGAGCACAACGCGCGCCGGGCCGCGCAGTTCCCGCCGGTCTGGGAGAGGTTCCAGCAGATCGTCGCCGCCCACCCGCTCGGCACCCTCGATGAGGAAACCGCGTGGCGCCAGGCGTGGGAGGACGTCCACCGCGCACCGCTCGGCATCACCGCCGTCACGTACGCCGGCCGCGTTCGCGCCGAGCGCGCGCTGGAGTCGGTCATGGGCGAGGAGCGCTCCGTCTACAAGGAGCTCGACGCCTGGCTCGGCGACGTCCTGCGCGACGCCGGAGACGACGGCGAGGCGGGCGGCGGAGCCCTCGTCGGAGCCGCCCCGGAGGGGCCCTCCCCGGCCCCCTCCGAGGCCGCAAAAACCCTTGGGGGAAAAGGGAAGCGCGCCATTCTCGGGGGGCGCCAGGAGAGGGTCCGCAAGCCCCTGACCGAGGAGCACCTGGAGCAGGTCCGCCAGTACGCCGCCCTGCTGGGTGAGAGCCGCCGGACGATCTCCACCCGCATGGTCAAGGACCTGATCGGCGGCGGCGAGGCCGACTACATCTCCCGCCTCACCCGGGCGGTCAAGGACGAGCGGGGCGAGAAGTGAGCGCCCCCCGCCACCTCGACCCCAGCGGCGAGCGCCACGGCGGGATGCCGACCTGGGCCTGGGGCACCGCGCCCGACCACCTCGCCACCCGCGACCAGCTCCGCAAGAAGGGGCTCAAGCCCCGCCGCCGGCAGCCGGTCGTCGGCCAGCTCCGCTGGCACAGCCGCAAGGCCTGCCACGACGGCAGCATCCGGGAGGCCTACCTCTACCGGATCGACCAGGCGGAGCCGATCGGCCCGCTCACCCCGGCCCGGGCCCGGGGCCTGGAGGCCGCGATGCGCGCCCGCCGGACCTGCCCCACCTGCCGCACCGAGCAGGAGTACGTGATCTCCACCCGCCTCGGCGAGTGCACCACCTGCGCGGACGACCTGCTGTCCGCCGCCTGACCCACCAGCAGATGCAGCACCGCGGGGCCGGTCTCAACCGACCAAAGCGACGGCCGGCCCCGCTCCTCCGGCACCACCACAGCGATCCCAGAGGGAGCTCCATCATGACGGACATGCCGATCGGCCCCGCCGCCAGCGGACCGGACGACGTCCCCAGCGACAAGATCGACCTGCGCGAGTACCTCGACCCCGAGTCCATGGCCGACATCGAGCGGGCGATGAAGGAGGCCGCCGAGCTCACCGAGTCCGGCCACGCGGGCGCCACCATCGGCACCCTTGCCGAGCCCACCGCCGACGGCGCCGCCCCGGTGGTCGGCTTCATCGAGTCCCAGCGCGACGACGAGGACGAGCCGACCGGCTGGTGGCAGCAGGAGATGCGGGCCGTCCTGCCGGCCGCGTTCGCCGACACCGACACCGCCCGCCGCACCCTGCTGCAGGCCCGCGCCGTCGCCTGGAACCGGACCAAGTTCCACGGCCTGCGCACTCCGGTCTACCTGGCCCGCGCGACCTGGGTCGCCATGTACGGCGCGTGGACCCTGCGCGGCGACATCCAGCACTACCTGTTCGCCGGGGAGTACGTCCGCTCGATCAAGGACGCCAAGCGGGCCCGCAACGACGTCCTGGTCGAGACCCTGCGCGACGCCCGCTCGGCGAAGATCAGCGACCGGTTCCGCTCCAAGCGCGCCGTCGCGGGCCTGGCCGGCGGCGGCATCTACGTCACCGCGATGCTGGTCACCGCCGCGATCGGCGAGTGGATCATCGCGGGACCGATGGTCGCCGGGGTCGCCGCCCTGTGCGGGGTGGCCGGGTTCCGGGCCCGCCGGGCCCAGGCCGCCGAGGCCGGAGAGCAGCCCTTCACCCTGCTCGACACCATCCCCCAGGAGCGGCAGGAGCTCACCGACGAGCGGCTGACCAACGCGCTGCGGGCGGTCGGCATCCTCAAGAAGGGCGAGGTGGCCCGGCCCGTCGGCCTGGTCGGCAGGGAGAAGACCGGCGACGTCACCGCCGAGATCGCCACCATCGACCTGCCCGCCGGCGGCACCGCGAAGAAGTGCGCCGCCCTGCTGGTCGAGATCGCCAGTGCCCTGGGCATCGACCAGGTGCAGCTGGACATCCAGCAGGCCGGCCCCGCCCAGCGCGTCTCCTTCTGGGTGGCCGACCGCGACCCGTTCGCCAGCTCGCGGCCCTCGCCGCTGCTGGAGGTGCGGGCCGTCCTGGACGCCTGGAAGGACGGCATCCCGGTCTCGTTCACCAAGCGCGGGCAGGCCATCCGCATCAAGGTGAAGGACTCCAGCTACCTGATCGGCGGAATGACCCGGGCGGGCAAGGGCATCGCCATCATGTCCCTGGTCCTGGGCGCCCTTTTCGACACCCGCATCAAGGTGCGTTTCTTCGACGGCAAGGAGTCCGGCGAATACAACCGGCTCGCCCCGATGCTGCACACCTTCGTCAAGGGCGACCCGAAGCGCCTGGCGGAATTCCTGCGCGTCATGGTCGGCGAGATGAAGCGCCGCATGCACATTCTCGGAAAGCTCGGGAAGGCCAAGCTCTCCCCGGATCTGCTGGAGGAGCTCGGCGGCCTGGAGCTCTTCATCGTCGACGAGGTCGCCAGCTACACCGACATCGACGCCATCAAGCTCTTCCTGCTGGAGAGCGGCGACGAGGTGACCAAGGCGGAGGACCTGAGGGACGCCATCATCGGCTCCTTCAACCTGCTCTCGTCCAAGGGCGCGGCGGCCGGGATGATTCTCGTCCTGTCCACCCAGATGCCGGAGGTCGCGGTCATCCCCTCCCGGCTGCGGTCCAACGTCACCTCCAAGTGGGCGATGAAGACCGAAAGCGCGCAGCACTCCAACAACATTCTCGGCGGCGGAATGAGCGGGACGGCGAACGCCGCCGATATTCCGCTGGAGCAGCGCGGGCGCGGAATCCTCATGACGCCGGATATCGGAATCGTGGAGAACCGCTCGTTCTTCATCGACGACGAGGCGGGCGAGGTCGAGCTGATCGCCAAGGTCGCGTACGAGATCCGCGAGGCCGCCAAGGTGCTGCCCGGGGACCGGCCCGACGCGGTCGAGGACGCGCTGTACGAGCTGACCGGCATGTCGTCGGTGGCCGGCGGCATCGGCGAGGACGTCGGCATCATCGTCGCCGGCCGGGCGGCCGGGGTACGAGGCATCCTCGCCGCCATGCTGGCGGTGTTCGAGCAGGCCGGGAACCCGGACCGGCTGACCACCGCCGACCTGGTCGCGGGCCTGGTCGCCGCCGACCCGGAGCAGTGGGGCCCGCTCCAGCAGGACACCCCGTCGAAGACCGGCACCGCCCTGCAGAAGGCGATCATCGTCCAGCTGGAGGACGACGCCGACACCGAGGCCCGCGAGCCTCGGGAGCTGGTCTCCCGGGAATGGACGGCGGGTGTCAGGGGCCGCGGCTACAAGCTCGCCGAGCTCCGCGCCGCTGCCGGAATTGCCCCGTAATTTCCCCACGATGGGAGCCGCGACGGCCCGCGTTGTCGCAGGTCAGCGCCTGCGACGGGCCGCGACGCCGAGCCCGAAGCCCGCGACGCCGTCGCGGCTCCCATCCCCGCGTCGTGGCACCCGTCGTGCCTCTGACCTGCACCGTCGTAGCGCATCGCGGGCCCGTCGCGGCCCCCAAACCATGACAAAGAGGGCAGTGAAGATGAACCCGCAGGGCAGCGTCTACCAGCCGCAGATGATCATCCCGACCCCGGTCCAGCCGCCGTACGCGGCACCGGCCGCCCCGTTCCTGCAGCAGTACGTGATCACCGACGCCTCGGGCCAGCAGGTGATCGTCACTGGGACCGCTCAGTCCGTCGGACAGGCCCAGGGGGTGGGCCAGCCGGTCGTCCAGGCCGGACCGGCGCCCACCGTCCAGGCGGTCGCCGCGGCCCTGGCCCCGGGCGGCCCGGTGGTCCCGGTCTGGATGGTCCGGGTGGCGATCGGGGCCCTGATCCTCGGCGCCGGCGGCTTGGGCGCCCAGTTCCTCGCCGGTGCCCTCGACCACCTGGTCCACGCCCTCGGCGAGCTGATCCGGCTCCTGGTGACGCTCCTGGTCGTGCTCGGCGGCGGCGCGGTCGGTCTGTGGGTCCTCAAGGGCGTCATGTCCTCCGGCGCGAAGCCCGGCGCCGGCGCCCAGGGCGGCGTCGTCCAGAGCGTGACGACCAACGTCGCCGTCAGCCTCTCCAACCAGATCGCCACCGGCCGCCGCGGCCGCAACAACGCCTGAGAAGGGGATTCCCGTGCGCATCTTCGGAATCGGCCGCCCGTCCAACGAGGTCCAGCTGTTCGGCCCGCTCGCCGTCGACGGCGCCGTGATCGTCTGCGCGATCTGCGGCGACGGCGGCCAGCCCGGCAAGGGCCACATCCTGCAGGTCGACTCGGAGGACATCCGGTGCGGCAAGCGCGGCCACACCTTCACTCACGAGGCGGTCCACGAACTGCTGCCCGCCGCGATCCGCCAGGCCCCCAAGGGCGCCTTCGTGATCGCGCTGCAGGACGGGCGGACCGTCTCCGGCTCGACCAACGTCGCCGGTGTCTTCGCTGGGACGGAGGGCAAGGACGGCAAGGGCGCTAAGGGCAAGGGGGCCAAGGCGGCTGGGCCCAAGGGCGGCGGCATCGCGGGGGCCCAGGCCCAGGCCGCCGGGAAGGGCCGGCCCGGCGCCCGCGGTGGCGGCGGCGGAGGCTTGGCGGCGGCGCTCGGCACGGTCAACGCGGCGCTGGGCACCGTCACCGCCACGGTCGGCGCGGTGGGCCAGATCGCCGGGGCCGCCGGGGCCGGCGCCCGCGCGGTCGGCGACATCGCCAAGGCCGGAAGCAACGCGGTGAGCCTTGCCCGCGACGGCGTCGCCCTCTCGGGCAAGAACGCGGCGGGCGAGCACCAGCGAGGGCTCGCCCAGCTCATGAACGCCGACGCTCAGTCCCAGCGCCAGCACGAGCAGACCATGGCCGCCGCCCGCTACCAGGACGCCGCGAACGCCCGCGAGCACCGCACCCTGCGCGCCCTCACCCAGCAGCCCAAGCCCCCGCAGACCAGCTGACGGCAACGACGCCGAACCCCCGGCTCGCTCCCCCCGCATTGGGTGGCCGCCTTGACCAGGCAGCCGAGGCGCCGGACCCAAGAGCGCACACCCCACCAGCCAGACCAACCGAAGGATGCGAACGATGTTCAACGCTGGCCAAGAGGTCCTGATCGTCTCCTGCGAGGACGACCCCCGCGCGGTCGGCCGGACCGGCCGGATCGTCGACGAGGTCCCGCCCGGCCCGCTCACCCAGGGCCGCTGGACCGTCAACCGGATCGGATTCTTCATCGCCCCGGTCCTGGTCCACGCGCACGAGATCACCGCCACCGGCCGCTGACCATCCGAGGACCGGCCCCGCTCACCCGTCCTGGCCCACCCGGCCGGGGCGGGTGAGCGGCGGAAGGCGGGCGGGCCGCGCCCGGCGGCGGCCGGGAGGCCCCCCGGGCCGAGCGGGCGGCGCCGGTGAACGCGCGGCCCGCACAGACGGTCAGCCGGGGGTGCCGGGCGCGGACGCGCCCGTCCGTTCCCACTCCCCTCCAGCTAGTGCCCGGTAGGGGAGCGGGAGGCGCCGGGCTGGCGGCAGCCGAGCCAGCGTAAGAGCCAGCCACAGAACCGCCGAAAACGCTGGCGGAAAAGCTGGCACGACACCCGGCTCACAGCCAGCGAATCCGCAGGCGAAAAGGCCTGCAAAACAGCCAGCGATACTGACTCCCGAGAGCTACACCACCTTGAACCTGAGAGTTCAAGGTGAACCATCTTGCGCAAGCTATCTAATGCGTGTCAGACTGAACACGCAGGGCAGGGGCGCCACCCCAAGGGGAGGCGGGCCGCCTTGCACTTCGAGAAACGCGTCGGACCAGAGCCGGTACGTCCCTGGCTTCTGGTCGCCGCCATCAAGCGAGAGGACTTGGAGCATGGCCGAGCACACGAACCTCCCGGACCGCCCGATCAGCGGAGTCGTCGTCACCGCCCAGGGCAGCGCCGACAACGGTGGGCTCGGCGGCGAGCTGGCTCACCTGATCCCGGCCGCGAGGGCCGCGCTGCTGCTGGTCGCCGACGCGATCCGCCGCGGCGGCGCCGACCAGGCCGACGTCGTGGAGGCCGTGAAGAACGCCGGCCTCGCCGATGCCTTCGCTGGCATTTTCGACGCCGCTGCCGACGCGGCGTGGGACGAGCACATCGCGGTCGGCGGTGACGAGTACGACTTCGACGCTCGCCTCCACTGCGACAACCTCACCGCCGTCGGCAGCGACATCCGCGACGCGATCTCCCCGTACATCTGAGACCGGGACCACCGCTCCACCGCCCTCGCGGAGCACACCGCACCACCTCTGCGGCGGCAGGCCCGACCGTTGTCACCAGCCACCCCGCGACCACGTCGCCAAGCGAATTCCTGCAGCGGGCGGGTCCACCCGGGGCCCATCCGCACCCAGAAGGAGAAATCCATGCGCAAGTCCGTGATCAAGACCTGCCCGATCGGCCTCCGCCAGGGCGACGTGCTCCGGGACACCGGGGCGGTGGTCGACCACATCGTGACCGGCGTCGGCTCCGGCCTGATCGACGTGGTGACAGACCAGGGCACCCGCCGCATGGCGTCGTCCCGCGTGATCGCCGTGATCCGCTAACCCGCCGACAGCAGGGGCGGCCGTCATCCCGCCAAGAAATCCGGCCGCCCCGGCACTCCCAGACAGGAGTACCACCATCATGAACCAGACCGCCGCCGCCACGATGGCCGCCGTCTTCGCCGTCCTCTACGCCGCCCACCAGGTCGGCGACCACTGGGTCCAGACCAGCTGCCAGGCCGCCGAGAAGGGCAAACCGGGCTGGTCCGGCCGATGGGCCTGCACCAAGCACGTCGCCACCCTGACCGCCACGAAGTTGCTGCTGCTGGTCCCGGTCGCGTTGCTCCTGGACCTGCAGATCACCGCGCTCGGCGCGGCGCTCGGCCTGGCCGTCGACGCCGGAACCCACTGGTGGGCGGACCGCCGCTCCACCCTCCTCTGGCTCGCGAAGGTCACCGACAAGACCGAGTTCCACTCACTCGGCACGCCCGCCCACCCGGCGCACCCGGCCACCGCAGACGGCGGCTACGCGCCGACCCTGGGCACCGGCGCGTACGCCCTCGACCAGAGCTGGCACGTCCTGTGGCTCCTGGTCGCCGCCGTCATCACCGCCACGGTCTGAGAGGAGCGACCCACGATGACGAACACCCAGCCGACTGACGAGGGCCGGATCGCCCAGGCCGCCGAGCAGGTCCGCACCGGACTCGCGACCTTGCTCCAGCTCGGCCCCGGAACCGCAGAGCCCGACGCCGTCTTCGCCGTGCTGCGAACCCTGTGGACCCGCCACGGCAGCGACGGGAAGGGGATCCTCCAGCACCTGACCGCCCTCCTGGACGCCGCGGCCGAGTCGGTCGCGGCGGCGTTCCCCGACGACCGCCGGACCGACGAGGCCGCCGGCCACATCGAGGAGTCCGCCATCGTCCTGGAGGACACCGCCGGCGGCGACTACATCGAGCGTGCCCAGCTGCTGCTCGCCGAGATGCTGCTCGAACGGGACCGGACGGCGGACGAGCCGTGCTGACCCGCCTCCTGCGGCTCGTCGGCCGCCGCCCCGGGCCGACCGTGCCCCCGGTCCGCTACCTGACTCTGCTGGAGACCCCGCCCCCCGCCGCCGCCCCCGAGCCGAAGCGGGACACCGAGCCGAGGCCGCTCACCCCCGGAGAGCTGGCGGGCGAGAACTGCCCGCTCTCGTACTGCGGCCTGCCGGCCGCCTCCGGCACCCACCAGTGGCGCGACCGCGGCCCCCACCAGCTCCTGTCCTGCCACTCCTACCGCTGCCCCGCCGGCCACGGCTGGATCCACGAGACCGACGGTGGCTGACCAGCCCACTTCCGCCGATCCGCCCCCAGATGTCCGACCCACCCACCACGATGGACGCGGGGCCGCTGCCGAGCGGCCCCGAACCGTTCCAGGAGGAACAGCCCCGATGAGCGACTACAAGACCCCTGCCGAGCACGCCGACGTCGCGGCCGAGGCGATCCGGGCGATTAACCACCTCACCCGCATCTCGCAGGTCGACTGGGAGTACCCCGGCGACGCGTACAGCACGGTTGCCAACCTCGCGGCCATGGTTCACCGCCTGCCGCAGGCCCTCGACCAGATCGCCGCGTTCGTCACGCGCCTGTCGGAGGAGGACCACCTGCGAGCCGACCGTGACCTCGACCCGGCCGCGCTTGCCGCGTCGATCCGCGTCGGCCTGAACCTCGCCAAGGGCGACGCCGAATCCCTTGCGAGGCGCCTCGACGTGGTGCACGGAGACCTTGGCCCGCTCGCTTGGAAGGACTGAGACGATGGAGGACATGAGCGAGATGGACGACCTCCGGGGACGCCTGGAGGCACTGGAGGCCGAGGTCGACCGGCTGCGCGAGGAGTCCGCAGCCACCCGCACCCTGGCGGCGATGGCCGACCGGGACGCGGCCGAGGTCCGCGCCACCGGCCGCGCGAACAACCAGATCCTGATGGCGTTGCGCGAGACCCAGCGCGAGCAGGGCGAGGCGATCGGACAGCTTGCCGCCGGCCAAGCCGCGCTCCAGCGCACCGTCGAATCCGTCGCCCAGGTCGTCGGGGACCTCGCGGTCGGCCAGGCCGAGCTGCTGCGCGAGATCCGCGCGCTGCGCGAAGACCGCTGACCGAACTTTCCGACACACCACGGAGCCCCTGGCGGGTCGAACCGCCAGGGGCTCCGTGGTGTTCAGGTGCCATTTCGGTTTATCTAGCAAGATTGAACGCCCGCCTGTGGTGCCAGGGCCGCTTGCCGCGCAATGCCGTTGCTTTAGCCCGGCGCCCCGGTTGGGGCTGGGCGGGCAGACCGCGGCTTCTTGGAGCCGTGCCAGCGGCCGACCTCGGCCTTGGTCATGCCGGACCGGCTCCGCTTCTGGGGGAAGCGGCTGGGCGGTTTTTTCACCATCCGGGGCTGCTCGCGTCGGCGCCGGGCGGGCAGCAGGCGGTGCCGGAGCTCCTCGCAGACTTCCACCAGGGCGTGCTGGAGGCTGACGGCGGTGGTGGCGACCTGGGCGACGACGGTGCGCCGGATGACCCGGACAGCGGCCAGGTAGGAGACGCGGTCGGGATCGACGGCCGGTCCGCTGGTGGCAGCGGTGTGCATCACCTTGCGCAGCGCGTGGTGGACCGCCAGGAAGGCCCAGACCTCCTGGCGGATCCCGTCGGCGGTCCGCGAGCGGAGCGGGCCGGAGACACCGAGGTGGTTCTTGATCTCATCGAACGCCATCTCGACCTCCCAGCGCTGCCGGTAAAGGTTGATCAGCTCGACGGCCGGGTGCTGCTTCGGGTCGAGCAGGGTGGTGGCCAGCCACCAGGGCTTGCCGTCCACGGCGAACGGGATCACCCGGAACACCATCTCCTTCGGGAAGGGCTGGCCCTCCTTCTTCGCCCGCAGCATCCGCTGCTTGTTCGGCCTGATCTCGGAGATGAACGTCCCGTCCGGCAGGTCGTGCCGCTTGCGGCCGAGCTTGTTCGACGGGAGTCGGGCCAGCAGGTGGGCGCCTCGGACCGCGTGGAAGTCGCGGTAGAACGCCGAGCTCCAGAAGCCGCGGTCGGCGATGACCAGGGTGTCCGGCCCGACCGAGCGGGCGAGCGGCACGGCCAGGCCGGGCTCGCCGTCGCGCCAACCGCCGATCTCCGCGTCCACCACGGCGTGGGTGCCAACCTCAGCGAGTACCACCGCGCGGACCTGGGGGAAGCCGGTCGGGGTCCGGTCCTGGAGGCACGGGCCGTCGAAGGTGGTGGCGTTGCTGTGGCTGTCCGGGATGTCAATCTGCGTGCCGTCCAGCGCGAGCAGCCGCAGGCCCCGCCAGAAGGCGCCCGGCGTCTCCGGGGTGGCCAGCGTGCCGGCGATGCTGCGGAACAGCGACTCCAGCGGCTCCGGGCCGAGCCGGGCCCGCGCCCGGCACAGCGAGGACTTGTTCACCCGCCGCAGCGCGGTAGTCCCCGGCAGGCCGGTGGCCAGCAGGCGGACCACCTCCTCGTACGACTCCCGCGCGAACAGGCACAGCGCCAACACGAAGTACACGACCAGGCGGGCCGGGAGAATTCGGCGGCGCCGCTCGCCCCGGCCGTGCTCGGCTATCACCGCGTCCACCAGCTCCGGGGTGAACACCTCGGCCAGCACTCCCAGCCGCAGCCGGCGTCCCGGCCCCCCTCGAAGATCCACGCCCGGCCAACGGACGCGACCGACCGAAGGCAACGGCCTAGCGCCCTTACCCGCCCGGCCCGGCCGACGCGACGCTGGCCGGGCGACTTATGGGATAGAAGCGGTTCGACAAGCCCGATTGTGGACAGGTCCCTGCCATGATCTTCAAATTCAACGACACACTGCTCCGCGCCACCGACAACCAGCGGACGGTCACGATCCAGGCCGCCACCCTCGCGGACGCTCTGACCAAGTTGACGACAAAGTTCCCCCAGCTGAAGAGCCCCCTGCTCGATAACGGCGGACAGCTGCGCCAAACCCAAAGGATTTCGTTTAACGGCATGCCCATCGACCAGCCCGCCATGTCCCTGCCTCTCAGTGACGCCGACAGCATCGAGTTCCTCGCCCCCATCGCAGGCGGCTGAAGCTGGCGCGGCGTTAGTGGCTGTCTTGGGACGGGGCGAGACCGCCGCAGCGTAGTGGCTGTGGCGGCCTCGTTCGTTGTGAGGTCAGGGTCGGATCCGGCGGGGGTGGGGCCGGAGGAACCCCCGCCGGCGCCTCCGCGCGGCTGGAAGCCACGCCCGCCCGGCGGAAGGGCCGCTCCACCCGCCGGCCGGGCCGGGCGGAGCGAAGCGGGCGCGGCACCGCCGATCGGCCGAAGGCCGATGCCCCACGCTCAGCTAAAGCAACGGCATTGCCGCTTGCCGCGCCCTGGACCCAGGCCCGGCGGAGCACTCCCCGGCGCGCATCCGATGTGTCGATGGCCGGCCTCCGTACGCGCCGGGAAGTACCCCGCACCGCACCGCCTCCGCCCGCCCAGACCGACCGCCAGTCAGCCACCCAACAGACTCACCACATGACCAGCAATCAGCACGACACCAACCACAAAAACCGAGACCACGAATCACGAAAGCCATCACGAAATTCACGACCACGACAACACCAACATCATTGACGACCATCATCACCAATGATCAAATACAGCGAAAGCACCAAGGTATCTTCGATACGTGATCATGGCGGCGGGCCGCCGAGGGGGTGACCGGGTTGGCGTGGGTGACGACGCTCGGCGCCGATCCCGCGCAGGTCGAGTACCGCCTCGCCGAGGACTGCGGGTGCGATCTCGACCACCAGGTCGAGTACCGGATGGCCCAGCCGCGCGACCTCGAATGGATCGGCTCCGGCCTCGCCGAGGTGGACCTGGTTCCGGGCGACATTGTCGACAAGGACGCGGCCCGCGCGCTGATGGCCGGCGCCGACCCGCGCACCGGCAAGCAGCTGGTCCGGGTCAAGGTCGAGGTCGACCCGCGCGCCAAGCTCTCCGGCGCGGTGCTGCTGGCGGCCGTCACCGAAGCCGCCGAGCGCGCCGGGGTCGACACCGCCGCGCTGCTCGATGACGACAAGCTGGCCGACCGGCTCGCCCGGGTCGCCCGCCAGGTGAAGCGCGACGGCGACGCGCACCGGGTGCCGATCGACGCTGTCGAGGACATCGCCGCGGCGGCCGGCCTCGACGTCGCCGAGCTGTACGACGCCGACGAGCTCGCGCTCGCGCGCAAGCACCGCGACGACCGGGTCTCCGTGCGCAACGCCGGGTACGACCTCACCCTCGATCTGCCGAAGTCGTACAGCGCGCTGTTCGGCGTCGCCGACGACGTCCTGGCCGCCGAGCTGGAGGGGGTTTTCCTGCAGGCCGCCCGCGAGACGTTCGGCGCGTTCGAGGGCTGGACCGGCTACACGATGCGCGGCCACCACGGTGACGGAAGACGCGCCGAGCGCGCCGACTCCTCCGGCCTGCTCGGCTGGATGACCACGCACCGATCCGCCCGCCCGGTCGGCGGCGGACCCGGCGACCCGCATCTGCACGTCCACATCACCTTCGCCAACCTCGCCCGCTCGACGGACGACGGAAAGTGGCGCGCGCCCGGGGCTGGCGGCCGGGACGTCCACCGCCACGCGCTGGCCGCCGACGCCCTGGTGAAGGCGCGCCTGCGCGAGCTCACCGAGCAGCGGTTCGGGATGCGCTGGGAGCGCTCGCCGGAGACCGGCGCGTGGGAAGTCGTCGGCATTCCCCAGCAGCTGCGGACCGCGTTCTCCCGCCGGCACCTGCAGATCGCCGACGCGGTCAGCGAGGGCATGACTACGCGCGAGGAGAAGCTGGTCGCGCGGCAGCTCGCCGAGCGCAAGAGCGACCAGGCCGTGAGCGAGCGCGGCGACTGGCTGCACCGGGCCGGGCAGGTCGACGTCGACGGCCGCCCGCTGGACGTCGCTGCGATGGTGCGCGCGGCCGTGCCCGGCTGGGACGGTCCCGGCGGCGGAGCGGCGACCGGCCCGGGTGGACCCGACGGCCCGCAGCACCCCTCGCCCGAGCGGATCGCCGCGTGGATCTGGCGCGAGGACGGCGGCCTGGTCGAGCACACGAAGGTGGTCACCCGCGCCGCCGTCCTCGCGGCGGTGATCGACGCCTGCCCACGCGGCCTGGCCAGCGCCGAGCAGGCCGAGCGCCTGGTCGACGAGGTCCTCGCGGTCGAGGGGCACGCTGTGCGCTTGCCGGACCAGGGCGCCGACCACATGTCCAACGCCCAGCGCTACACCCACACCTCGATCCTCGCGGCCGAGCAGGCCATCACCGAGACCGCTGCGGCCCGGCTCAGCGAAGGCGCCGCCCGGATCACCCCCGAGGCCGCCGAGCTCGCGCTCTCCACGTTCGAGGCAAGCCGCGGATTCCGGCTCAGCGACCAGCAGCGTCACGTCGTCGAGCGGCTGCTGACCGCCGGTCACGGCCTGGACGTCGTCGTCGGCGTCGCGGGCGCCGGCAAGACCACGCTCATGGAGGCCGCGCGGGTCGGCTGGGAGGCGGCGGGCCTGCGCGTGTGCGGCGCGGCCACCGCCGCCGTGGCCGCCGCCAACCTCGCCACCGAGGCCGGCATCGAGTCCTCGACCATCGCCGGGTGGCTGCGCGCCGACCACCCCGGGCCCGGCCTCGACCAGGTCGACGTCCTGGTCGTCGACGAGGGCGCGATGGTCGACGACCGGGCGGTCGCCGAGCTGCTGCGACGCGCGGGCGAGAGCGGCACCAAAATTGTGATGATCGGCGACCCGCAACAGCTGCGCGCGATCGGCGTCGGCGGGGGATTCGCCGCAGCCCACGCCCTGGTCGACGGCGCGGTCCTCACTGAGAACCGACGCCAGCGCGACGCCGCCGAGCGGGCCGCGCTGGAGGTCTGGCGCGACGGCGCCCGCACCACCGCGCTCGCCGCCTTCGCTGAGGCCGGCCACGTCCACGCCACCGACACAGCCGAGCAGGCCCACACCGGCATGCTCACCGCCTGGCTCGACCAGCGCCGCCGCTGGGAGGCCGACCCACACGAGCTCACCGAGCGCCTGGTCGTGCTCGCCGCCACCAACGCCGACGTCGAGCTGCTGAACGCCGCCGCCCGCCGCCTGCTCCATGAGCATGGCCAGCTCACTGGCGAGCGCACCTACCTGCAGGCCGGCGGCCGGACGCTGGACCTCGCCGTCGGCGACCAGGTCCGCGTCCGCAAGAACGACTACCGCTCCCGCCGCGACAGCTCCCAGCCCGACGTCCTCAACGGCTTCCGCGGCGTGGTGCGCGAGATCGACGACACCGGCCGGGCCCTGGTCGAATGGCGCCGCTCCGGCCCGGACGGCCACCTCCTGCAGCAGGCCTGGATCACCCCGGACCAGATCGCGGCTGGAGCCCTCTCCCACGGCTACGCGATGACGATCGCCGCCGCTCAGGGGCTGACCGCCGACGTCGCGCTGGTCTACGGGATGGGCGCCGACGCCCACAGCCTCTACCCGGCGCTCTCCCGGGCCCGCGAAGCCACCCACCTGTGGCTCCCGGCGATGCTGCTGGAGGACGAGCCGACCCGACTGCGGCTCGGCGAACCGCGCACCGAGGACGAGCGCCTGCGCCGGGCCGTCGCGGCGTACGGGCGGGCGCTGGAAGGCGACCAGCCCGACCGCCTGGTCCTCGACGAGCTCACCGCCGACCGCGCCCCGGCGCTGCCGCACCCGCGGCCGACCGACGACGGCGACTACCTGCTCGCCCCGCCGGCCGCGCCGAGCCCGCGCACCGGGCTCCAGGAGCCTGGCATCCCCGAGCAGGCCGAGACCGCGCACCACGCCGCCGAGGCGGGCGAACGGCAGGGCGGGCCGGTCGAGGAGGTCGACATCGACCGCCTGGTCGAGGCCGACCGCGCGGAGGCCGCCGCCGGGATGGAGCTGCCCAGCGAAGAGGAAATGGAGGCGATCGCGGCCGCCGAGGCCGAGCGGGTGCGTGCCGAGCTCGTGCGGGCCGCCGTCGAGGCGGGCATCGCGCCGTGGCAGGACCGCCGGTACGGCGCCCTGTCCACCGGGTCGCTGCTGCCCAAGGCCGAGGAGGCGGAGCGGGACGCCGCCACCGCCGATCGGAAGGCCGAGCAGCTGCAGGGCCACGCCGATATCGCCCGCTCGCTGCTCGGCACCTCGGAGGCCCCCGGCCAGCAACGCGTCGACGACGTCTCCGGGCTGCTGGCCGCCGTTGCCGAGAAGGTCGAGCACGTCCAGGCGCTGGAGCAGCTGCTCCGCCGGGCCGGCGAGGACCAGGCCGACGCGCGTGCGGCGAAGGAGGAGGCCGAGCGGCAGGCCGCCCGCGGCCGCCTCGCCCTGCGCCTCGACGGGACGAGCCGGGCCGAGCAGCAGGAGGCCGCCGCCCAGGCCCTGGCCCGGCGGATCGCCGCCGAGGACGGCGCGCGGGAGATCCGCCAGCTGCTGCACACCGCCGGGCAGGAGGCTGTCCGGCTGCTGCGGCCCGTCGCCCACACGCTGCAGCGCACACCGTGGCCCGCCAACGACGGTACGCAGATGGCCGAGCGCCTGGCGGACCTGCAGCAGGCGCTGCCCGCCTACGCGGAACGCCACGCCGCCCAGGACCAGCAGCGCGTCGACCGGCTCCAGGCCCAGGCCGACGAGCAGCGTTCCCTCGCCGCCGCCAAGCAGAGCCGGGCATCCGATCTGCGTACCGAGGCCGCCGTCCGGACCACGCTGTCCCCGCAGCGGCAGGCCACCGAGAGCACCGAGCGCACCGCCCACCGCCTTGCCGTGGCCACCCAGCGCGCGGCCGAGCAGGCCCGGCGGGCCGCCCGGCAGGCCGAGGCCCAGCGGATCGCCGAGCAGAACCGCAGCTACCGCTACGAGCCTCCGACCCAGGGCCGCTCCGGACCGAGCCGGGGACGCTGAACCTCCGTCAGCGCACCGCAGGCCACAGCACTCGAACGGGATCCGCGTCGCTGCCCGCTCCCCCTGTCCCAGGCCGGGAGGATGTCCTCGCTCAGCACCGATGACCGGCGAGGTGAACCGTGGGAAACCGTCGAAAGCTCAAGTTCAAGCCCATCAACACCACCGGCGTGGCCGGCCGGTGCAGCGGGCAGCAGCTCGACCACAAGGACGGCAGCATGTCGTGCTCGCGGGGGAACGCCTGCCCTGGCGTCGCACTTCCCCACAACGGCTGGCGGGCCTGTGATCGGTACGGCCCCTGCGACTTCTGCGAGGGGCCGCCGGTCACCTGGACCCACGCTGACGATCACCCGACGATGGCCGGGGCGACGATCCACCCTGTCCGTACCGAGGAGGACCTCGCCGTCGAGATGGCGAAGATGATCCCGACGCCCAAGGGCGGGGACTGGCGGCCCGATGTGATCGGCGTCGACAAGCTCTCCATGCAGCCCGGCCCGGACGGCTGGCCGCTGGTGAACGGGCACCGGCTCACCCGCGAGATGTGCGCCGCGTTCCAGGCGGACCGGCCTGAGCAGGCCGACCACTTCGTCTTCGAAGACATGGTCGAGATGGCTCAGGTGATGGGGCCGCCGCAGTTCGACGGTCCACTCTTCGGCCGCCCCTGGTGACGCCCCCCGGTCATCCCTCCGGGACTGCCGTGCCGTCAGCAACCCCGGGCCCGGCCCCAAGCCGCCGACGCCCCTGCGCCGGGCGGGAAGCAGTCTCCGGGACCGCCAGGGCGGCACCGTCCCACCAGGCCCGTTCTGCCACCGTCCCGCGCCTCTGCCGGGCCGTCTGCTGTTCGTCCGCGCTGTCCCTGGGCCCGGTCCACAGCGGGCGCCGCTGATGCTCTGTCACCGCCCCAGTATTCCGGGGCCCGGCCCGGGCCTGGTCAGCCGGTGGTGAGCTGCTTCGGGACGCGCCCGGAGGCGCGGAGTTCCTGCAGGTCGGGGATGTGGTTGTAGAGGGTGCCGGGGCTGACCCCGAGGAGCTTGGCGATCGAGGTGATCGAGTTCTCGGGG
>NZ_JBHYGR010000129.1:0-11070 GCF_042738155.1 Kitasatospora sp. NPDC059088
CGGCCCGCGCCGTAGGGGTATCAGTGCGGCTACTTACATGCACCACCCCTCCCCCCGACCGGGGCGGCCGCCCCGCCGGGGGGCCGCCCGGGCGGGCCGTCGCGCCGTACAGCGGTCAGCGGTCAGCGGTCAGCGGTCAGCGGTCAGCGGTCAGCGGCCGGTCGGCAGGTTGGCCCCACCGGTGCAGTCGAGCACCACGCCGGTGACGAAGGCGTTGGCGGCGAACATCTGGATCGCCCGGGCGACGTCCTCGGGGCGGCCGACCCGGCCGACCGGGGTGGTGGCGGCCAGGCCGTCGAAGAGCGCGGTGCGCTGCTCGGCGGGGACGCGGTCCCACCACGGGGTGTCGATGACGCCGGGCGAGACTGCGTTGACCCGCAGCGGGGCGAGTTCGACGGCCAGCGGCGGGACCATCGCCTCCAGGGCGCCGTTGATGGCGGCCAGTCCGGCGGTGCCGGGGATGGCGGCGCGGGCCGAGGCGGCGGTGATCAGGGTGACCGAGCCGTCCTCGCGCAGGTGCGGCAGGGCGGCCTGGAGGACGCGCACCTGCGGCCAGAACTTGGCGTCGAAGCCGTGGGCGAGGTCGGCGAGGTCGAGTTGGGCGAAGGGGCCGCTGCCGGCCGCGCCGCTGACCGCGACGACCAGGTGGTCGACGGTGCCGGCGCCGGTGAAGAAGGCGGCGAGGGCGGCCGGGTCGGTCGCGTCCAGCTGTGCGCCCTCGGTCTTTCCGCCGATCCGGGCGACGGCGGCGTCCAGCTTCGCGCGGTCGCGGCCGGTGATCACGACCTCGGCGCCGTCGGCCGCGAAGGCGGTCGCGGTCGCCTCGCCGATGCCCGAGCTGCCGCCCATGACGACGACGCGCTGTCCGGTGAAGAGGTTCGATGCAGTGCTCATGGTTCCGGCCCTTCCGGCTTGATCAGGAACTTGTCGAGACCATCGGTTTCGGTAATGATGTTTGCCGAGACTGCTAGTCTTGTCAAGTAGGGGAGGAAGAACGGGAACCGGAGGAAAGGGACACCACCATGAGCGAGACCGACCCCCAGGCCGCCCGGCCGCACACCGGCCGCCGCCGCAACGAGGCGGCCCACCGGGCGATCCTGGACGCGGCACTGCACCTGCTCGCGGAATCCGACGGCACGCCCGTCACCATCGACGCCATCGCCCGCGCGGCCGGCGTCGGCAAGCAGACCGTCTACCGCTGGTGGCCCTCCAAGGGCGCCGTCCTGCTGGACGCCCTCACCGACCGCGCCGACCAGGACGTCACCGACCACCCGGACACCGGCGCACTCCGCACCGACCTGCGGACCTTCGTCGAGACCACCTTCGACGCCGCCCAGCAGAGCACCACGGCCTCCGCGCTGCGCACCCTCGTCCGCGAGGCCGCCCGCGACCCGCACCTGGCCGAACTGATGCAGGCCTTCACCGCCACCCGGCGCGACGCGCTGCACGAGCTGCTCGCCCGGGGGCGCGAGCGCGGCGAACTGGCCGAGCACGCCGACCTGGACCTGATCGTGGACCAGGTCTACGGGGTGTTCTGGTACCGCTTCCTGCTCGGCCACGGCCCGCTGGACCCGACCGTCGCCGAGCGGCTCGCCGACACCCTGGTCACCGGGAACGACTAACCGGGCACGCCCCGGCGCCGCACCAGCGGCAGGTACACCTCGTCGACGATCTCCACCAGCACGTCGTCGGGCGCGCTCGGCACCCCCCGCACCACGAACTCGTTGCGCAGCAGCACCACCGCCACCGTCGCCACCCGCGGGTGCAGCACCTCGGGCTCCGCCTCGCCGCGGGCGACGGCCCGGCCCAGCACGGTGAGCCAGGGGGCGGCCGCGGCGTCGCCGGACTGGTCCTGCAACTGCGCCAGGAACTCGCTCGCGCCGCCCGCGGCGGCCAGCAGTTCGCGCAGCACTCCGCCGAGCGGGGAGCTCCAGTGCCGGTTCGCCTGGCGCAGCAACTCCAGCGCGTCACCGCGCAGTTCGCCGGTGTCGGGGAGCGGGGCGGCCTTGGCGAGCTGCTTGTAGGCGGCGATGCCGAGGGCCAGGCGGTTCGGCCAGCGCCGGTAGATGGCGTTCTTGTTGGTGCCCGCGCGGGCGGCGACCTTGTCCATCGTCAGCCCGGCGTACCCGGACCCGGCGAGCTCCGCGACCGCGGCCGCCAGGATCGCCTCCTCCAGCGCCGCCCCGCGCCGCCGCGTCTGCCCGGCCATGCTCCCGCTCCGCCCTCGCTGTCGCCCGTACCGCCCCCATGCTTACTTGCCCTCCGACCCCGACGGCAACTACGGTACTGGCCGTACCGTAAATTCCGTACGTTTCCGATCCGCCATGAAGGCAGGGGACCATGCGCGCCAAGGGAATCAGCTACGACACCGGTTTCGTCAGGGACGGGTCGTACTCCCGCAAGCTGTTCGAGCCGGAGACCGTCGAACGCGAGCTGCGGATCATCCGCGACGAACTGCACTGCACCGCCGTCCGGATCATGGGCGGTGATCCGGACCGGATCGAGCTCGCCGCCGGGCTGGCCGCCGGACTCGGGCTGGAGGTCTGGTTCTCCCCGTACCCGCTGGAGCTGACCACCGAGGAGATGCTGCGGCTGTTCGCCGACTGCGCCGGGCGCGCGGAGCGGCTGCGGCGCGGCGGGGCCGAGGTGGTGTTCGTGGCCGGTGCCGAACTGAGCCTGATGAACCCCGGCTTCCTGCCCGGCGCCACCACGGACGAGCGGGTCGCGCTGCTCGCCCGGCCGGAGGAGGTGCGCCAGCACCTCGGGGCGGTCAGCGCCAAGGTCAACGCCTTCCTCGGCGAGGCGGTGGCCACCGTCCGCGCGCACTTCGACGGGCCCGTCACCTACGCCGCCGTCCCGCTGGAGCGGGTCGACTGGACGCCCTTCGACCGGATCTCCCTCGACCTGTACCGCTCCGCCGGAATCGCCGACCGCTTCGCCGACGGCGTCCGGGACCTCACGGCCCAGGGCAAACCGGTCGCCGTCACCGAGTTCGGCTCCGCCACCTACCGCGGCGCGGGCGACCGGGGCGCGCTCGGCCTGGAGGTCGTCGAGTACGACGCCGACGGCCCGGTGCGCCTCGACGGCAGGTACGAGCGCGACGAGCCCGCCCAGGCCGGGTACGTCCGCGAGCTGCTGACGGCCTTCGACGAGGGCGGCATCGACGCCGCCTTCGTGTTCACCTTCGCGCTGTACGACTTCGTCCACCGCCCGGACGGCGACCCCCGCGAGGACCTCGACCTGGCCAGCTACGGCATCGTCAAGGTGTACGAGGACCGCCCGGGCAGCAGGTTCCCCGGCCTGCCCTGGGACCCGAAGGAGGCCTTCACCGCGGTCGGCGAGTACTACCGGACGCACTGACGCCCACCCGGTCGGCACGGGAGGCCGGCCGGTCCGGCTTCCCGCGCCGACCGGGCGCTCAGGCGGTGCGGCGGCGGTAGTACGCGATACCGAGGGCGATGGTGATCGGCCCCCACAGCGCCGCCGGGCTGACGCAGACCCGGCACAGCGCCTCCCACCAGCCGTTGCTGAACCCGACCTCGTCCAGCACGCCGGCCCAGGCGAGCGGCTGGAGCCCGAACAGTCCGAACAGCACCAGCCCGCCCAGCACCGTCGCGACCAGCGGCCCCAGCGGCGGCACCCGGCGCCCCCGCAGGAACGGCACCCAGCGCGGGAACACCTCGCCCCAGCCGCTGACCAGGCCCAGGGTGAGCAGCGCCAGCCCCTCGGTGACCAGGCTCAGTCCGAACACGTACGGGGTCGCCCACCAGACCCAGGGCGGGCGGTCCGGGTCGACCGTGCCCATCGCGAAGTCGAAGGCGAACGGCAGCCGCCACAGGCAGTGCGGCAGGAGGACGAAGGGCAGGGCCTTGGCCAGGCGCAGGGCCCAACGGGGCACTGGGCGTTCGGTATCACCGACCGGGATGTTCATCACCATGCGTCCACCCTCGCCGCCACCGCCCCTCCCCCGCCTCGACCGCGCGACCGGAGCTCCTCCCCCGGGAGAGCCAACCGCGGTTCACCCTGCGGGAGGAGGGCGCGGGGGCGTCAGAACACGGAACTGATGCCGAAGGAGGTGGCCACCAGGCCGAGGACGTACGTCGACTCGGCGCCGTTCAGGGAGGTCGGGTCGACGGAGTAGACGACCTTGCGGGAGAGGTCGCGGGTGGCGAAGACCCCGCTGGTGGAGCCGGGGCGGGAGCCGGTCTTGCCCCAGGCGGTGATGCCGTGGGCCTGGAGGCGCTCCAGGCCCGTGCTCATGCAGGCCTTGCCGCCGGGGCAGTGGGTGCTGTGGGCGGTGGCGGGGACGTCGGGGACGGTGAAGAGCAGTTCCTGCTGGGCGGCGGGGAGGAGGCGCCCGCGGAACAGGGCGGTCATGAAGCGGTCCAGGTCGTCGGCGCTGGAGACCATGCCGCCCTCGACCCAGGGCCAGGCGCTCTGCTCGGTCACGTCCGCCCGGTGGGTGCCGCCGCCGGCGTCGGGGACGGTCAGGTAGGGGCGGGTGGCGGGGTGGCGCAGGGAGGGGTCGTCGGCGTCCGGGAGGGCGGTGTCGTGCAGGCCGAGCGGCCGGATGATCCGGTCGTTCAGCTCGTCGGCGAAGCTGCGACCGGTGACCTCCTGGACGACCAGCCCGGCGACGAAGGTGTTCATGCCGTTGTACTGCTGCTCGGTGCCGGGCGTGAAGCCCAGCGGGTAGCCGTGCATGGTGGCGAGGACCTGCTCGGGGGTGAAGGAGTCGAACCGGTGGGCCTCGAACCAGGTGGTCGTCCCGTCGCCCCAGGGCGCGTTGGAGCCGTCCGGCAGCCCGCTGGTGTGGTTGAGCAACTGGCCGACCTCGACCCCCTGGTAGGGGAAGTCCGGCAGGTACCGCCGGACGTCGGCGTCCAGGTCGATCCGGCCCTCGGCGACGAGTTGGAGGACGACGGTGGTGGTGAAGACCTTGGAGACCGACCCGATCCGGAACCTGCCGTGCGGGTCCACCGCCATGCCGTCCTCCGCCGAACTGCCCTCGAAGCGGCCGGTGGAGCCGGTGACGCGGACGAAGGAGGCGGAGACGTCGGCGGCCGGCCGCCCGGCGAGTGCCGCCCGGACGGCCGCCCGGTCCAGCGGTGCCGGAGTTCCGGCCCCGGCCGCGCCCGCGGCGGGAGCGGCCGGGGCGGCGAGGGCGGGTGCACCGGCCCCGACCGTCAGCACGGCCGCCAGGGTTCCGGCCGCGGCGACGGCGGCCCAACGGGTGCGGTGTGTGGAGGCGTTCACGGGTTCTGCAGCTCCAGACTGGTCGTCGGCGCGCCGGCGCGTCCGGCTCACCGACGAGTCTGCCGACCCGCCGCGCCCCGATCATCAGGGTCGGACCGCCGCCGCCCCCTGATCTTCCGTCGGGGTGCACCCCCGAGAGCGCCCCGGGTCACGCCCGCGCCAGCAGGCTGACGTACCCCCGGTCCGGGCGCTCCGGCCGGGCCTGTTCCAGCCGGGTGGTGACGGTGAACCCGGCTCCCGCGAGCAGCGCGACCAGCCGGTCGGCCGGGACGAGGTGGGAGGCCCAGGTCACCGGGTGCCCGTACGCCGAGCTCGGCCGGGACTCCTCGTCGCCGGTGTGCCCGCCCAGCAGCAGGTGCCCGCCGGGGGCCAGCACCCGGTGGAACTCCGCGAGCAGCGCGGGTAGTTCGGCCTCCGGGGTGTGGTGGACGGAGTACCAGGCGAGGATGCCGCCGAGACTGCCGTCGGCGGCGTCCAGGGCGGCCATCGAGCCGACGGCGAAGCGCAGTCGGGGGTACGCGCCGCGGGCGAGGGCGATCATCGCGCCCGACACGTCGACGCCGTGGGCGCGGAGCCCCAGCCCGTTCAGGTACGCCGTCACCCGCCCCGGTCCGCAGCCGAGGTCGGCGACCTCGGAGCCGCCCGCCTCCCGGACCAGTTCCGCGAAGGCGGCGAGCATCGCGCGCGAGAGCGGGTCCATGCCCTCCGGCGGCACGACGCGGCGCAGGTAGTCGGCGGCCACGGTGTCGTAGGAGTCGCGGACGGCGGCGAGGTGAGCGGGGTGGTCGGAGTGGTCGGAGTGGTCGGAGTGGGCGGGGCGAGCAGGGTGGTTCACCGCGCCGCACCAGGCTTCGCGGCCCGGGCGGCGCGCTCGGCGAAGACCTTCTCGCGGCGGTCGGCGGTCTGCTTCATCATCCGCTTGCGGTCGCGGGCGGAGAGCCGGTCGAGGTAGAGGCCGCCGTTCAGGTGGTCGGTCTCGTGCTGGAGGCAGCGGGCGAAGTAGCCGGCGCCCTCGATCACCACGGGTTCGCCGTGCTGGTCGACTCCGCGCACCACCGCGTGGGCGGGGCGGGCGAGTTGGGTGTTGGCACCGGGCACGGACAGGCAGCCTTCGACGTCCTCGACCAGCCGGCGGCCGGGCTCCTGCGCCTCGACCACCGGGTTGAGCACGTGTCCGACGTGCCGCACGCCGTCCTCGTCGGTGCAGTCGTAGACGAACAGCCTGAGGTCGACGTCCACCTGGTTGGCGGCGAGGCCGCAGCCGTCGGCGACGTACATGGTGGCGAACATGTCGTCGACCAGCCGGGCCAGCCACTCGCTGCCGAAGTCCTGCTCGGTCGCCGTGCGGCAGGTGCGGCGGAGGATCTCCTCCCCCACCTCGGTGATCCTCAGGACGGTCGGACGCTCGCGCAGCTCGGACACGGGTGCTCCCCTTCGATGGACTTGCTGTCAGCTTTGCAAAGTAGCAGACTTTGCAAAGTGACCGAAGACGTCGTCAGATCCGAGGCCCTCGCCGAACACGCGGTGCGCACCGCCCTGTTGGCACTCCTCGCCGAACACGGCACCCTCACCTCCACCGAGGCCGCCGCACACCTGGGGCTGAGCTCCGGACTCTGCTCCTTCCACCTGCGCCGGCTCGCCCACTACGGGCTGATCGAGGAGGCGCCCGCCCTCGACGGCCGGGCCCGACCCTGGCGCCTCCCCCGGGCCCGACCGGAGCAGAGCCCGGAGCGGGGATCGGAACAGAGCCCGGAGCCGGGCGAGGAGGAGTTCGGCGAACTCGCCCGCGGCCTGGAGGACGAGAGCCACCGGCGCTGGCTGGCCCGGCGCTCCGAGGCCCCGGCCGAGTGGCAGCGGGACGAGGCGTTCAGCGCCGTCGTCCACCTCACCCCGGCCGAACTGGCCTCCGTCGGCGCGGAGGTGCGCCGGATCCTCGCCCGCTACCGCGACCGCGAGGCCGACCCGGCCGCCCGCCCCGCCGGGGCCCGACCGGTCGCCGCCGTCACCCGGCTGTTCCCCCTGCTGGAAGGGCACTGAGGCCACCGGCGCGGCACCAGAACCGGACGGACGTTCGGTGCGTCCGTTTGAGGCGTGATCAGTGCGGTGCTCGGCGGGATGCCGATGTTCTGGCCCGGACTGCTGCTCTCGCTGGTGCCGGCCGCGCTGCTGAACCGGCCGGTGGGGCGGTTGCTGCGGGCCCATTGGGTGGTGGGCTTCCTGCTGCTGCTCGGGCTCGGCGGGGTCCTGGTGGCGACGCTGCTGCCGGAGGCGTTCCGGCTGTCCGCGGACGCCGTGCGGCACTGCACCGTCCAGGGCGCGCGGCCGCGTTCGCCGTACGAGCTGCTGCACGTGCGGCACATCGAGCTCAAGCTGGCGACCTACGCCCCGGTCGGCTTCGCCGCCGCCCTGGCCGGGACCAGGCGGCGGGCGGTGGTGGCGCTGCTGGGCGCGGCGGTGCTGCCGTTCGCGGTGTCGGCGGTGCAGTACGCGGTGCCGTCGATCGGGCGGGCCTGCGACGTGCAGAACGTCTGGGACGGGGTGCAGGGGGTCGTCCTGGGGGCGGCGGTGGGGCTGGCGCTGGCGCCGGTGGTCCGGCGGGTGGCCCGGGCCCGGGCGGCGGCGCCCTGAGCGGCCGTCACTGCACGACCAGGTAGCGCTGCTCGCTCCCGCCGCTGACGCAGCCCCCGCCGGTGGCCGGCCCGCCGGTGCAGTCGCCCGGCCCCGAGGTGAAGACGGTCCAGATGTACACCCCGGGCAGCTTCGGCGTGTACGTGATGCTCAGCGCGGTCTGCCAGGGCCGGTGGTCCCAGTCGGTGGCGCCCGGCGTCAGGATGTTCACCGTGGAGGTGGTGCCGGCGCTCGCCCAGCTGAACTCGACCGGCTTCCCCACCGGGACGACCTGCTGGTCCTTCGGGAAGACCGGGACGGGGGCCGAAGGGGCGGACTTGACCGGGTTGGCCGCCTGGTCCTGGTCGGTCTGCACGTTGAGGTAGCGGGTGGCGCTCCAGCCGCTGCCGATGCTGCCGCTGGAGGCGTTGGCGCCGACCACGGCCCACTGGTAGACGCCCGCCTCGGTGGGCTTGAAGGTGCAGGCGGCGGAGGTGAGCCAGCCGGAGGCCTGCCAGGGCAGGCTGCCGCGCCGGGTGAAGACCTTGGTCACCGCGCCGGCCTTGTCCCAGCTGAGCGTCAGCGAGCGGCCCAGCGTCAGGGTGTCCCGGTCGGCGGGGGTGAGCAGGCCGGAGGCGTGCGGGGTGCCGTTCGGCACCGCCGCGGGCGGGCCCTGGTAGGCGCTCGCGTCACCGCCCGTACCGCCGGCGGAACCGGACGCGCCGGAGGACCCGCCGGTCACGCAGTCCGGCGAACCGCCGTCGTCCTTGGCGACCACGAAACCGCCGTTGTCCAGCCCGGTGCCGCCGCCGCCCTCGTGCCGCAGGTAGACCGGCACCAGCACCGCGGCCGCGATCAGCACCAGCGCGCTCGGCAGCACGATCCGGAGCCGCCGCGCCCGGCGCCTCCGGGCCGCCGCCTCCGAGGGCTCGGTGCGCACCCAGCCACCGGCGCCGTACGGGTCCGCGCCCAGCAGGGTCGGCACCCGGGTGGACGGCACCCGCCCGGGCGGCGCCACCCCGGGGCCCGGGCCGGGCGCCAGCAGCGGTGCCTCCGGGACGGCGGGCCGCACCCGCAGCGCCTCCGGCAGCCATGAGCCGGTCGGCCCCTCGTACCCGGGCGGCCCGAGCCGCTCCACCAGCTCGGCGGGGGTGGGCCGGTCCTCCGGGCGGCGGGCCAGGCAGGCGGCGACCAGCGGGCGCAGCGCCTCGGGCACCTCGCCGAGGTCGGGCTCGGTGTGCATGATCCGGTAGAGCAGCACCTGCGGGTTGCCGCCGTGCCCGTACGGGGCGCTGCCGGCGGCGTGGCAGAGCACCCGGCCGAGGCTGAACAGGTCGCAGGCGGGGCTGAGCGGCTCGCCCGCGATCTGTTCCGGCGCCATGTAGCCGGGGGTGCCGATGACGGTCTGGGTGCGGGTGATCGAGGCGCCGTCGAGGGCGCGGGCGATGCCGAAGTCGATGACCCGCGGCCCGTCGTCGCTGAGCAGCACGTTGGAGGGCTTGAGGTCGCGGTGGACGAGTCCGACCGCGTGGATCGCCGCCAGGGCCTCGGCCAGTCCGGCGCCGAGCACCCGCAGGACGGGTTCGGGCAGCGGGCCGTGGGCGGCGACGGCCGACTCCAGGGACGGGCCGGGGATGTAGGCGGTGACCAGCCAGGGCGGGTCGCCGTCCGGGTCGGCGTCGACCACCTGGGCGGTGTGGAAGCCGCCGACCCGCCGGGCGGCCTCCATCTCCTGGGTGAAGCGGAGCCGGAAGTGGGGGTCGGTGGCGAGGTCCCAGTGCACGCACTTGACCGCGACGAGCCGCCCGCCGGGCGAGCGCCCCAGGTACACGGTCCCCATCCCACCGCTGCCGAGCCGGGCCAGCAGCCGGTAGCGGCCGCCGACTGTCCTCGGGTCGGTGGGTCTCAACGCCTCCACGTCCACCCCCGGCGTGCGCGTTCCACGTTCCGCGGGGACGACGGCAGTTGAGCACATGTCAGTTGCCGTTCCCCGCACGGGGAATCATCTCAGCAGCACGCCTGCGGGGCCAGATCACGAAGGCAAAGAACCGAAGGAAAGGCACTCGGGGCGAGGAGCGGCCCGCACGGGCCTCAGTGCGGGATCGAGGAGATCAGCTCGTGCGCCCCCTGCCGCTTGAGCGCGAGGGCGACCGAGGTGCCGAGGTCCTCCGGGGTGAGCGCGCCGGCCCACTCGTGGGCGTCCAGCACCCGCTTGCCGTCGGGGGTGAAGACCCGGCCGCGCAGCGAGAGCCGGCCGTCCGCCTCCGCCTTGGCGAAGCCGGAGATCGGGCTGTTGCAGTGGCCCTGCAGCACGTGCAGGAACATCCGCTCGGCCGCCGCCTCGCGCCAGGTGTCGTGGTGGCCGAGCCCGGTGACGGCCTCGATGGTCGCCGCGTCGTCCTCGCGGCACTGCAGCACGAGGATGCCGGCACCGATCGGCGGGCACATCTCCTCGACCGGCAGGACCTCGGTGATCCTGGCCCGCTCGCCGATCCGCTCCAGCCCGGAGACGGCGAGCAGCAGCGCGTCGACGTCCCCGGCGGCCAGCTTGGCGAGCCGGCTGTTGGCGTTGCCGCGGATCGGCACGCACTCCAGGTGCGGGTGGGAGGCGGCGAGCTGGGCGATCCGGCGGACGGAGGAGGTGCCGATCCGGGCGCCGGGCGGGAGTTGGGCCAGGGTCAGGCCGCCGGGGTGGACGAGTGCGTCGCGGATGTCGTCGCGGCGCAGGTAGGCGGCGAAGACGGTGCCGGCGGGCAGCGGGCGGTCGGCGGGCACGTCCTTGAGGCAGTGCACGGCGACGTCGGCCTCCCCGGCGAGCAGCGCGGCGTCCACCTCCTTGGTGAACGCGCCCTTGCCGCCCAGGGCGGCGAGGTCCCCGGTCCAGCGGTCGCCGGAGGTGGTGACCGGCACCACCTCGGTGCGCAACCCCGGGTGCAGCTCGGCGAGTTCGGCGCGGACCCGGTCGACCTGGGCGAGTGCCATGGGTGAGGAGCGGGACACGATGCGGATCAGCTCAGCGGTGGCCATGGCGCGATGATAGGCGCCCCTACGGCCACGGCCGTGACCGCGTCACGTACTCGGCGTAACGGCGCGGCGGTTCCGCCCACGGCGGGGGGGGGGGGGCGGGGGGCCCCCCCCCCCCCCCCCCCCCCCCCCCCCCACCGCCCCCCCCCCCCCCCCGCCCCCCCCGGGGGCCCACCGTGTGGC
>NZ_JBHYGR010000129.1:11080-19685 GCF_042738155.1 Kitasatospora sp. NPDC059088
GGCGGTGCACCACCCGGCCGCCCCGCCGCCCCGCCGCCCTACGGACCAGCCGCCCGCCGCGCCCCGAGCGGGCTCACTCGTTGTGCAGCACCTCGGCGATCGGCAGCCGGGCCGCCGAGCGGGCCGGGACCAGCGCGCCGAGGACGGCGATCGCGACGCCCGCGAGGGCGAGGGCGGCCAGCAGCGGGGCGCCCCAGACGTCGATCATCGCGTCGGTGAAGTGGATGATCCGGACGTGCTCGGCGATCAGCCGGTGCACCAGGATCCCGACCGGGATGCCGACGATCCCGCTGACCACGCCCTGCCAGGCCACCGAGGTGACCGTCATCCCGACCACCTGCCGGGGCGTCATCCCGATCGCCTTGAGCATGCCGAGGTCGCGGCGGCGCTCCCGGATGGTGAGCAGCAGGGTGTTGAAGACGCCGAGCGCGGCGACCACCGACAGCAGGACGGAGAAGGTCGTGCTGAACGTCTTGATCGCGACGACCGACCCTTCCGTGCTCGGGGCGACGACCGCGGTGCCCAGGCTCGGGTCGGCGTCCGTGACGGCCTTCCGGTAGGCCGCGGCGTCGGCGCCGTCGGCGAGCCGCACGTCGTACTCGACCACGTGCGGGTCGGAGGTGAGCAGCGCCCTGGTGGCGGCGTTGGAGGAGAGCGCGTTGGCGTTGCCCTGGGTCTCCAGGCCGACCAGGGTGACGGTGGTCCGCCGGTCGTCCAGGGCCAGGGTGATCCGGTCGCCGAGCTTGAGCCCGTGCTGGTCCAGGAAGGCCGGCCCGGCCTCGGCCTCACCGAGCCCGGTGGCCGGGCGGCCCTCGACCACGTTCAGCCGCCGGTGGTCGACCATGGCGTCGCCGCCGTAGAAGTTGGCGAAGACCGGCTGGGGCTGGCCGACGATGCCGACCCGCACCAGGCCCCGGACGGAGACCTGGTCGGCGCCGGGGGTGGCGTGCAGCATCGCCTCGGTCTGCTCCGCGGTCAGCCGGGGCGCGAGCTTGCTGCCGGAGAAGACGGCGGTCTGCACGTTGATGTGGGTGTGCTGGTCCGGTGCGGACATCGAGGCGGCCAGGGTGCTGGTCAGCCCGGTGGTCACGGTCACGGTGACCACGCCGAGCGCGATCGCCGCCATGGTCAGCGCGGTGCGGGCCGGGCGGGCGAAGGGCTGGCCGAGGCCGAGGCTGACGGCGCGGGGCAGCCTGGTGCCGCTCAGCCACCGCTGGACCTTGAGGCCGCGCCCGGTGCGCGGCGCACTGCCCGCCGAGATGGCCTGGGCGGCGGAGAGCCGCCGGGCCCGCGAGGCCGGGACGAGCGCGGCGAGGGCGACCAGCAGCGGGACGCCGAGCAGGGTCGCGGCGGGCAGCCAGCCGGCCGGATCGATCACGGCGGTGCCGGTGGCGATGCCGCTGAACGCGGTCTTGAGGATCGGGTACGCGGCCGTCCAGCCCGCCGCCGTGCCGAGCACCGTGCCGACGACCGCGGGCACCGAGACCATCGTCAGGTAGACCGTGACCACCTGGCGCGGGGTGAAGCCGATCGACTTGAGCACCCCGATGTGCCGGTAGCCGGAGACCACCGCGCCGCTGACCACGTTGCCGACGATCAGCGCGGCGACGACCAGGCCGAGCACGCCGAAGACCGTCATCACCGGCAGGTAGGCGTCGGCGCCGGCCGAGAACGCCTGCTTGAGCACCAGGTAGGACTGGGCGTTGGCGACCGCGCCCTCGGGCAGGCCCTCGGTGGCGCGGCCGAGCGAGGCGGTGAGCCGCTGCTCGGTGGCCGCGTCGGTGAAGCGGTAGAGCATCTGCCGCCCGGTGGGGTGCAGGGCGGCCGCCTGCTCGGGGGTGACCCAGCCGCCGGCGGACTGGCTCATCTCGCTCGCGAAGCCGACGACGGTGAGCCGCTCCCCGGTGCCGGTGGTGAGCCGGGTGCCGAGGTTCCCCTCCGAGGAACCCCCGGCGGTACCGATGACCACCTCGCCGGGCGCGGTGGCCCAGCGGCCGGACAGCAGCTTCACCCGGTCCACCGGCGCGGCCGCCGGGTCGGGCCGGCCGACCAGGATCAGCGGGCCGGGCGGGTGCCCGATCCAGTCGGTGGGGATGGTCACCACCGCCTGGTCGAAGGGCCCGGCCGTCGCCTCGACGCCCGGCCGGTGTGCGGTGGCGGCCAGCTGCTCCGCCGAGGCCTTGGCCGGGTCGAAGAGGGCGCTGACGTGCGCGCCGCGCTCACCCTCGAAGGCGGTGTCGAAGGGGGCCCGGGCGGCGCTGATCACCGCGAGGGCGAGCAGCACCGTCGCGGTGGAGCAGAAGACGACCAGTCCGATCACGACGGTCTGCACCCGGCGGCGCTTCACGGCCGCCCGGGAGGCCCGCCACACAGCACTGTTCACGAGGACCCCTCCAGCATCCGCTCGCGCGCCACCTTGCCGTCGGCGACCTCGACCAGCCGACTGGCGCAGCGGGTGGCCAGGTCGGGGTCGTGGGTGACGATCAGCAGGGTCTGCCCGATCTGGTTGAGGTCGATCAGCAGGTCCATCACCTGCTCGCCGGAGCGGCTGTCCAGCGCGCCGGTCGGCTCGTCGGCGAGCAGCAGCGCGGGACGGTTCATCAGGGCGCGGGCCACCGCGACCCGCTGGCGCTCGCCACCGCTGAGGGTGGCCGGGTAGACGTCCTTGCGGTGCGCGACGCCGAGTTCGTCCAGCAGCTCCAGCGCGCGGCGGCGCGCCTGCTTGGCGCTGGTGCCGGTCAGCTGGGCGGCCAGGGCGACGTTGTCGAGGGCCGGGAGGTCGTCGATCAGGTTGAAGAACTGGAAGATCATGCCGATGTGGCGGCGGCGGAACAGCGCCAGGCCGTTCTCGTTCAGCCCGCCGAGGTCCTGCCCCTGCACCCGGACGCTGCCGGAGCTGGGCCGGTCCAGTCCGGCCACCATGTTCAGCAGGGTGGACTTGCCGCACCCCGAGGGGCCCATCACGGCGACCGCCTCACCCGCGCGGATCCTCAGGTCGACGCCGTCGAGCGCCTTGGCGTCGCCGAACTCCTTGTGCACCCCGGACAGCTCGACGACGTACGGCGCGTCGTCGGGCCGGGTGGTCCCGTCGTGGTCGTTGCTCATGGTCGACGACGGTAGGCGCGGCCTCCCGGGCCGGGCGTCCCACCCCGGGTGTAACCGCAGGTCGCCGTAGTACCCGGGATGTACGCGGGCGGCACCCCCGGATGATGTCGATCAAGCCCCGGCCTGGGAGGCTTGACGCCGTGTGGGGAACAGGGACGGACTGGATCGCGATCGCGACGGCGGGCGCCGCCTGCGCGGCCGCCGGCTGGCTGGGCGTCGCGCTGGTACGGGCGCGGCGGCTGTACCGGGCGGCCATCGGCGAGCGCGGCTGGCTGCTGGAGCGTGAGCGGGAGAGCGCCGCGAGCGCCGCCGTGGACGCCGAACGGGCGCGGATCGCGGCCGAGTTGCACGACATCGTCAGCCACAACGTGAGCCTGATGGTGGTGCAGGCCGGGGCCGCCCGCGAGGTGCTGGCCACCATGCCGGAGGAGGCGGCGGCCGCGATGGGCGCGGTCGAGGCCGCCGGACGGGACGCGATGACGGAGCTGCGGCACCTGCTCGGCCTGCTCGCCCCGGCCGCCGACGGCAGCGAGGAGCCGGAGCGCGACGACTTCGCGCCGCAGCCGAGCCTGAGCCGGCTGAGCCCGCTGATCGACCGGTTCGCCTTCGCCGGGCTGCCGGTGGAGGTGCGGGTCTCCGGCGAACCGCGGCCGCTGCCCGGCGGCGTGGACGTGACGGCCTACCGGATCGTCCAGGAGGCACTGACCAACGCGCTCAAGCACGGGGACGGGGTGACGGCGGAGGTGACGGTGCGGTACGCGGACCACTACCTGCGGGTGGAGGTGCTGAACAGCGGCCCGAGCGTGCTCTCCGGCGCGCCCGCCCCCGCCCCGAAGCAGGCGGACGGCGCCGGGCGCGGGCTGCTCGGCCTGCGCGAGCGGGTCGCCGTGTACGGCGGGGACCTGGACGCCCGGCGCCGGCTCGGCGGCGGCTACCGGGTCCGCGCCCGCATCCCGCTGGACCGGCCGTGAACGACTCGGAGGGAACCGTGGAACAGGACCAGCAGCGCCGCCCCCGGGTGGTGATCGCCGACGACCAGGAGCTGGTCCGCACCGGCTTCCGGATGATCCTCACCGCGCGCGGCATCGACGTGGTCGCCGAGGCCGGCGACGGCGCCGAGGCGGTGGCCGCCGCCACCCTGCACCGGCCGGACGTGGCCCTGCTGGACATCCGGATGCCGACCATGGACGGCCTGGAGGCGGCCCGCCGGATCCTGGCCGCGGTGCCCGGCTGCCGGGTCATCATGCTGACCACCTTCGACCTGGACCACTACGTCTACGCGGCGCTGTCCGCGGGGGCCAGCGGCTTCCTGCTCAAGGACGTCACCTCGGCCCACCTCGCCGCCGCCGTACGCCTGGTGGACACCGGCGACGCCCTGCTCGCCCCGTCGATCACCCGCCGGCTGGTGGAGCGCTTCGCGACCGGCGCCCCGCACCCCGCCGCGCGCGGCACCGACGCGCCGCGGCTGCACCGCGACCTCGCGCCGCTCACCCCGCGCGAGGCGGAGGTGCTCGGCCTGCTCGGACGCGGCCTGTCCAACGGCGAGTTGGCGGTCGAACTGACCCTGAGCGAGTCGACCGTGAAGACCCACGTGGCCCGGATCTTCGCCAAGTTGAACCTGCGCGACCGGGCCCAGGCGGTGGTGCTCGCCTACGAGACCGGCCTGGTCGCACCGGGCACGAACGACTGACCGTCAATTCCCTTCCCCGTCACGATGATTCGCATGACAATCAGCCGGCTCACTCATTAGGGGGAACAGCTCGAAGGATTCACATTTTTGCCAGTCCATGGGGGAGCATCTGCGTATCCGCGACCGGAGCGACGAACACCGTCCGCGCGGCACCACCCCGCAGGACGAAGACCATTGGACAGGCCCGTGACCACCACCACCCCCGTGTGGGACTGCCCCTTCCACCACACCGACGGCCTGGAGTTCGACCCCCTCCTCAAGCGGCTGCTCACCGAGGCCCCGATCGCCAGGGTCCGCCTGCCCCACGGCACGGGCGAGGCCTGGCTGGCCACCCGCTACGAGGACGTCAAACTGGTCACCACCGACCGCCGGTTCAGCCGCGCCGCGGGCATCGGCCGCGACCTGCCGCGGATGACGCCCGCCACCATCGCCCAGGCCGAGTCCATCAACCTGATGGACCCGCCCGAGCACAACCGGCTGCGCCGCCTGGTCGCCCAGGGCTTCACCAACCGCCAGGTCGAACGGATGCGCCCCCGGACCCAGGCCATCGTCGACGGCTTCCTCGACGAGATGGCCGAGCACGGCGCCCCCGCCGACCTCGCGCACTTCCTCTCCGCCCGGCTCCCGCTCCACACCATCTGCGAACTGCTGGAGATCCCCGAACCGGACCGCGACCGGCTGCGCGCCCGGGCGGTCGCGATGATGCGGACGGGCCCCGGCAGCCGCGAGGGCCAGGAGGAGGCCAAGGCCGGCCTGCGCGCCTACTTCACCGAGCTCACCGCCGAGCGCCGGGCCCACCCCGGCGAGGACCTGATCAGCGCGCTCGCCACCGCCCGCGACGGCGAGGACCTCCTCGACCCGGACGAACTGGCCGTCATGGCGATGGTCCTGCTGGTCACCGGCCACGACACCAGCACCTACCAGCTGAGCAACATCACCTACACCCTGCTCACCCACCCCGAGCAGCTCGCGAAACTGCGCGCCCGGCCCGAGGACCTGCCCCGCGCCCTGGAGGAGCTGCTGCGCTTCATCCCGTTCCGCCAGGGCCCCGGCATCGCCCGGATCGCCACCGAGGACGTGGAGCTCGGCGGCGTGCTGATCCGGGCCGGCGAGGCCGTGCACGTCTCCTACCTCACCGCCAACCGCGACCCGGCCGCCTACGAGCACCCCGACGAGCTGCGCCTGGAGCGCACCGACGGGCCCGTCAACATGGCCTTCGGCCACGGCCAGCACCGCTGCCTCGGCTCGCACCTCGCCCTGATGGAACTCCAGGTCGCGATCGGCACCCTGCTGCGCCGCTTCCCCGGACTGCGCCTGGCCGTCGACCCGGCCGAACTCGACTGGGAATCCGGCTCGATCTGGCGCTTCCCGCAGACCCTGCCGGTCGCCTGGTAGCCCGCTCCCCCCGACACACCGTTCCCGCACCGGGGAGACCCACACACCCATGGCCACACTCTGCCGCCCCGCCGTCGCCGTGCCCGAGCACGTCATCACCCTCGACGAGACCCTCGACCTGGCCCGCACCCTGCACGCCGGCCACCCCCGACTCGGCCTGGCCCTGCGGCTGATCGAGAACACCGGGGTGCGCACCAGGCACCTGGTCCAGCCGATCGAGCGAACCCTCACCCACCCCGGCTTCACCCACCGCAACCAGGTGTACGAGCAGGAGGCCAAGCGCCGCGTCCCCGAGGTGGTCGAACGCGCCCTCGGCCACGCCGAACTGGGCGCCCAGGACATCGACCTGATCATCTACGTGTCCTGCACCGGCTTCATGATGCCGTCGATGACCGCCTGGCTGATCAACGCCATGGGCTTCCGCTCCGACACCCGCCAGGTGCCGATCGCCCAGCTCGGCTGCGCGGCCGGCGGCGCCGCCGTCAACCGCGCCCACGACTTCTGCCGCGCCTACCCGGGCGCCAACGTGCTCATCGTCGCCTGCGAGTTCTGCTCGCTCTGCTACCAGCCGAGCGACCTCGACGTCGGCTCGCTGCTCTCCAACGGCCTGTTCGGGGACGCCGTCGCCGCCGTGGTGATGCGCGGCCGGGGCGGCCGCGGGGTGCACGTCGAGCGCAACGGCTCGCACCTCGTCCCGGACACCGAGGGCTGGATCTCCTACGGGGTCAAGGACACCGGCTTCCACTTCCAGCTGGACAAGCGGGTGCCCGGCACCATGGAGATGCTCGCCCCCGCACTGCGCACCCTGGCCGGACAGCACGGCTGGGACGTCTCCGGGCTCGGCTTCTACATCGTGCACGCCGGCGGCCCGCGCATCCTGGACGACCTCTGCCACTTCCTCGACCTGGAGCCCTCGACCTTCCGCTACAGCCGGGCCACGCTGACCGAGCGCGGCAACATCGCCAGCGCCGTCGTCTTCGACGCCCTGGCCCGGCTGTTCGCCGACGGCGGCGTCGCCGAGGGCACCACCGGCCTGATCGCCGGCTTCGGACCGGGCATCACCGCCGAGATCTCGCTGGGCAGTTGGGTCGACACCCCGGTCGAACCGGTGCGCCGGCGCCCGCGCGCCGTCTCCACCTCCGACATCGCCCTCGTCCACCAGGGCGCCCCCCGCCGTTTCCCGGCCGGCACTACGATCTCCGAATGACCGACACCACGGACCGCACCGACACCGATTCCGCCGCCAGAGCGGCCGAACTCGCCGCGCTGTTCCCGGCGTTGCACGCGCCGCAGTACTGGGCCTGGGGCCGCTACGACGCCCAGTTCTCGACCGTGCTGCCGCCGGACGAGCTGGTCACCAACATCCACCTGGTCGGGTTCGCGGACGGTGGCGTGGTGCTCTGCCGGGACGACCGGAACCACTGGTTCCTGCCCGGCGGCACCCGGGAGAAGGACGAGTCCGTCGTCGACTGCCTGATCCGGGAGCTGCGCGAGGAGGCCGGCGCCCGGCTGCTCGGCGAGCCGGCCTGGCTGGGCGCGCACCGCTGCCACACCGAGGACCTCGTGCCGTACCGGCCGTGGCAGCCGCACCCGGACAAGGCCTGGCTGTGGGGCTGGGGCGAGGTCGAGCTGGACTCCACGCCGACCAACCCGGCGGACGGCGAGCAGGTGGTCGAGGTCCGGGCCGTCCCGGTCGCCGAGGCGCAGCGACTGCTGCTCGGCGGGCACGACGCCTGGTGGGGCGAGCTGATCGGGCTGGCGGTCGAGCTGCGACGGCGGGCCGGGCGGGGCTGAGGGCCGAGAGGGGCTGGGGGTCGGGAGGCGAGGATCACCCGAACAGGCGAGCAGGGCGAAACAGTGTCCGATTTGTCATGATATCTCTCGGCCATGGGCACCTTTCACCTGGCCGCGGACTACCCGCTGCTGAACGTCTTCTGGACGATGCTGGAGCTGTTCCTCTGGATCCTCTGGATCTTCCTGCTGTTCAAGATCATCACTGACGTCTTCCGCAGCCACGACCTGAGCGGCTGGGGCAAGGCGGGCTGGCTGGTCCTGGTGATCATCCTGCCGCTGATCGGCGTGCTCGCCTACCTGATCGCCCGCGGTGACTCGATGCACAAGCGGGACCTCTCCCAGGCCCAGCAGACCGAGGCTGCGGTCAAGGCGTACATCAAGGAGGCCGCAGCGCCGGAGGGCGGCGGCGCTCGCAGTCATGTCGACGACCTGGCGGCGCTGGCGGACCTCAAGGGCAAGGGCCTCATCTCCGACGAGGAGTACCAGCGGGCCAAGGAGAAGCTGCTCGCCTGAGGTCACCCGCACGGCGGGGGGGGGGGGCGGGAGCGGCCCCCCGCCCCCCCCGCCGCCGGGGCCCGCGCCCGCGGGCCGGGCCGGGTGGACCCCCCCCCCCGCGCGCGG
>NZ_JBHYGR010000129.1:19695-27340 GCF_042738155.1 Kitasatospora sp. NPDC059088
CTCTCCTTGGGTTGTGGTGTTGTCCATCCGTACCACCCCCCACCCGCCGCCGTCCGGGCTCAGCGCCGTCCGGAGCGCCGGTCCTTCCCGCCGCCCTCGCCGCCGGTCAGACCGGCCCGGCGCAGCGCGTCCGCCATGGCGCTGTTGGCCAGCGGGGCGTTACCGCCGGAGCCGGAGCCCGAGCCGCCGCCGCGCCGGTCCTGGCCGCCCCGGCCGCCCTGGCCCGCACCCTGGCCTGCGCCCCGGTCGCCGCCACGGCGCTCCTGGCGCGGCGGGCGGGCCTGCCGCTCGCCCCGGTCACCACCGCGGTCACCGCGGTCACCGCGGTCGCCGCCCCGCTCCCGGCCGACCTCGTCGTCCAGCCGCAGGGTGAGCCCGATCCGCTTGCGCGGCACGTCCACCGTGAGCACCCGGACCTTGACGATGTCGCCGGGCTTGACCACCTCGCGCGGGTCCTTGACGAAGTTCCTGGACAGCGCCGAGACGTGCACCAGCCCGTCCTGGTGAACGCCCACGTCGACGAAGGCGCCGAAGGCGGCCACGTTGGTGACCACGCCCTCCAGCACCATGCCGACCTCCAGGTCGCCGATCTTGTCGACGCCCTCCTTGAACACCGCGGTGCGGAAGGCCGGGCGCGGGTCACGGCCCGGCTTGTCCAGCTCGCCGAGGATGTCGGTGACGGTCGGGACGCCGAAGGTCTCGTCGGCGAACTCCGCCGGGCGCAGCGCCCGCAGCCGCTCCCCGTTGCCGATCAGCTCACGCAGTTCGCCGCCGGTGGAGGCGAGGATCCGGCGCACCACCGGGTAGGCCTCGGGGTGCACGCTGGAGGCGTCCAGCGGGTCCTCGCCGCCGGGGATGCGCAGGAAGCCCGCGCACTGCTCGAAGGCCTTGGGGCCCAGCCGGGAGACGTCCTTGAGCTGCTTGCGGGTGCGGAACGGGCCGTTGGCGTCGCGGTGCGCCACGATGTTGTCGGCCAGCGTGGCGGTGATGCCGGAGACCCGGGTGAGCAGCGGCGCCGAGGCGGTGTTGACGTCCACGCCGACGGCGTTGACGCAGTCCTCGACCACGGCGTCCAGCGAGCGCGACAGCTTCACCTCGCTCAGGTCGTGCTGGTACTGGCCGACGCCGATCGACTTGGGGTCGATCTTGACCAGTTCGGCCAGCGGGTCCTGGAGCCGGCGGGCGATCGACACGGCGCCGCGGATCGACACGTCCAGCTCGGGCAGTTCCTGGGAGGCGAACGCGGAGGCCGAGTACACGGAGGCGCCGGCCTCGCTGACCATCGCCTTGGTGAGCCCCAGCTCGGGGTGGCGCTTGAGCAGGTCCTCGGCGAGCTTGTCGGTCTCCCGGGAGGCGGTGCCGTTGCCGATCGCCACCAGGTCGACGTCGTGCTTCTTCGCCAGCGCGGCGAGGGTGTGCAGCGCGGCGTCCCACTTGTTGGCGGGCTGGTGCGGGTAGATGGTCTCGTGCGCGACCACCTTGCCGGTGGCGTCCACCACGGCGACCTTCACCCCGGTGCGGAAGCCCGGGTCGAGGCCCATGGTGGCGCGGGTGCCGGCCGGGGCGGCGAGCAGCAGGTCGCGCAGGTTGGCGGCGAAGACCCGCACCGCCTCGTCCTCGGCCTCGGCGCGCAGCCGGCCCCGCAGGTCGATGCCGAGCCGCACCAGGACGCGGGTGCGCCAGGCCCAACGGACGGTGTCGCCCAGCCACTTGTCGGCCGGGCGGCCGCGGTCGGCGATGCCGAAGCGGGCCGCGATGCGCTGCTCGTAGTCGCTCTCGCCGGGCAGGTCGCCCTCGGACTCGCCGTCGTAGGGGGAGAGTTCGAGGTCCAGCACCTCCTCCTTCTCGCCGCGCAGCATCGCCAGGATGCGGTGCGAGGGGAGCTTGGTGTACGGCTCGGAGAAGTCGAAGTAGTCGGCGAACTTGGCGCCGTCGGCCTCCTTGCCGTCCCTGACCTTCGCGACCACCCGGCCGCGGCCCCACATCCGCTCGCGCAGCGAGCCGACCAGGTCCGCGTCCTCGCCGAAGCGCTCGACCAGGATCGACCTGGCGCCCTCCAGCGCGGCCGCACCGTCCGCCACCGACTCGTTCAGGTACTGCGCGGCGAGCGCCGCCGGGTCCTGCGTCGGGTCGGCGAGCAGGGTGTCGGCCAGCGGCTCCAGCCCGGCCTCCCGGGCGATCTGCGCCTTGGTGCGCCGCTTGGGCTTGTACGGCAGGTAGATGTCCTCCAGCCGTGCCTTGGAGTCGGCGGCCAGCACCTGGGCGCGCAGCGCGTCGTCCAGCTTGCCCTGGGCGTCGATCGACTCCAGGACGGCCGCCCGGCGCTCCTCCAGCTCCCGCAGGTAGCGCAGCCGCTCCTCCAGGGTGCGCAGCTGGGCGTCGTCCAGCGAGCCGGTGACCTCCTTGCGGTAGCGGGCCACGAACGGCACGGTCGCGCCGCCGTCGAGCAACTCGACCGCGGACGTCACCTGCCCCTCGCGAACGCCCAGTTCCTCGGCGATCTTGCGCTCGATCGCCTGCTGGGCCTGCCGGGCCACCTGTTCGACTGGCGTGGTCACGAAGCCGGTCACCTTCTCCTTCAGTGCTTTCGCCGTACCCCCCGCATTCTGGCAGGTGCCGGTGACACCGCACGGCCGCACCCGGGGTGGCGGGCGTGGCGCGCGCCCGGGCCCGGCGTTCGCCGTCCGTCCGCCGGCCGATCACCGTCCCCTCACCTCGCCGGGCCCGGCAGTTCACCGATCCGCCTGTCGGGCGGCGGTCCGCGCTGTACGCTGCCGGGCATGTGCGCTGCCGCCCGGATGCACCCCGATGGACCGGTCGTCGACGCGGCCCTGGTACGGCGGTTGCTCTCCGCCCAGTTCCCGCAGTGGGTGGGCCTGCCGGTCACGCCCGTCGGGTCCGCCGGGACGGACAACGCCATGTTCCGGCTCGGGCCCGAACTCGCCGTCCGGCTGCCCCGGGTGGAGTGGGCCGCCGGGGACGTCCGGCGCGAGCACCAGTGGCTGCCCCGGCTGGCACCGCAGTTGCCGCTGCCCGTCCCCGCCCCGCTGGCCGTCGGCCGCCCCGCCGCGGGCTACCCCTGGCAGTGGTCGGTGCTGCGCTGGCTCGACGGCGTCAACCCGGCGGTCGGCGTGCTCACCGCGCCCGAGGGCCTCGCCCGCGACCTGGCCGGCTTCGTCAACGCCCTGCGCACCCTCGACCCGGCCGGCGCCCCGGCCGGCCACCGCAGCGTGCCGCTCGCCTCCCGGGACGGCGCCACCCGCGCGGCGATCGCCCAACTCACCGGTGCGATCGACACCGCCGCCGCAACCGCCCTGTGGGACAAGGCGCTCCGCCTCCCCGAGTACGCCGGACCGCCGGCCTGGACGCACGGCGACCTCACCCCCGGCAACCTGCTGCTCAACGGCTCCGGCCGGCTCGCCGCCGTCATCGACTTCGCCCTGATGGGCGTCGGCGACCCCACCACCGACCTGATGCCCGCCTGGAACCTGCTGCCCGCCGCCGCCAGACCCGCCTTCCGCGCCGCCCTGCGCGCCGACGACGCCATGTGGGCCCGCGGCCGCGCCTGGGCGCTCTCCATAGCCCTGGTGACGATCCCCTACTACCGCCACACCGACCCGGCCCGGACCGCCAACGCCCGTCACGTCGTCCGCGAGGTGCTCGCCGACCGCAGCGTCTGAGCCGGACGGCAGACCTGGTGTCGTTCCGGCCCGACGATCTCCAGCAGCCGATGCACCAGCGGGCTGCGGTCGTCGGCCCGCCAGGCCACGGCGACCCGGGTGCGGGCGGCAGCCGGGTCGATCCGGCGGAAGGCGACGCCGCGCAGCCGGATCCGCCGGATGCCGGCCGGGGCCAGCGAGACGCCCAGGCCCGCCCCCACCAGGGCGCACACCGTCTGCCACTCCACCGCCTGCTGTCCGATCCGCGGGGTGAAACCCGCCTCCGCGCACAGACCGGTGATCCGGTCGTACAGCTGCGGCCCCTCCTCCCGGGGCAGCAGCACGAACGGTTCCGCCGCCAACTGCCCGAGCCGGACGACCCGTTGGGTGGCGAGCGGATGGTCCGCCGGGAGCACCGCGACGAAGGGCTCGCCGAGCACCGTCCGGAACCGCAGCTCCGGGTCGTCGGCGGGCGGCTCGCGCAGCAGGCCGACGTCGATGCCCCGGTCGCGCAGGGCGGTGAGCTGGGGCGCGCTGGTCATCTCCCGGACGTCCAGCCGCACCCCCGGGTGGTGCTCCCGGAAGGCGTGCAGCAGGCCGGGCAGGACGGTCAGGGCGAGCGAGGCGGAGAAGCCGATCCGCAGCCGGCCCGCTTCCCCGTCGCCCACCGCCCGGGCGGCCGCCAGCCCGTCCGCGAGCTCGGCCAGCACCCGGCGCGCGACCGGCAGCAGCTCCTGCCCGGCCGGGGTCAGGGTGACGCCGCCCGGTTCGCGCCGGAACAGCGGGTGGCCGACCTTCTCCTCCAGTCGGCGGATCTGCTGGGACAGCGGCGGCTGGGCGATGCCGAGGCGGGCGGCGGCCCGGCCGAAGTGCAGTTCCCCGGCGAGCACGGTGAAGGCGTGCAGCTGCGGGAGGGGGAGTTCGGGGCGGTGCTCCATACCTCCAGGGATATCAGATCGGCCCGGCAGGAGTATTGGACGTATCCCCGCAGGCCACCTAGCGTTCGGCGCATGACAGAACGACTCGGGCGACGCGCCGTGCTCAGCGGCTCCACCTTCGAGGAAGAGATCGGCTACGCCCGCGCCGTGGTGGACGGCGACTGGGTGCACGTGTCCGGGACGACGGGGTTCGACTACGCCACCATGACCATCTCCCCGGACGTGGTGGAGCAGGCCGAGCAGTGCCTGCGTACCATCGCGGCCGCCCTGGCCGAGGCCGGCTCCGGCTTCGCCGACGTGGTGCGGGTGCGCTACCTGCTGCCCGAGCGCGCGGACTTCGAGCCCTGCTGGCCGGTGCTGCGGCGCTGCTTCGGCGAGGTCCGGCCCGCCGCGACGATGCAGGTCTGCGGCCTGGCCGACCCCCGGATGCGGATCGAGATCGAGGTGACCGCCCGGCGCCAGGCCCGGTGAGGACCGCCTGATCCACCGCCAGCATTCCTGCCGTCCTCGGCCGTTGCTATGGTTCTCCCCGCACGAGCGGCAGGGGGAGCGGACTTGGCACGGAACGTGATCGACGTCAGGGTGAGCCGGCGGGTGCTGTGGATCGGCGGCGACGCCTACCCGCTGCAGCACATCGCCCGGGCTCGGCAGTTGGTGTGGTGGCCGCCCAAGCGCTCGCGGACGGTCATCAGGTTCGTCCGGCAGGTGATCGGGCTGCTGTGCGCGGTCAGCCTGCTCAGCGCGCTCACCCGCAACGGGGCGGACGCCACGCAGGCCGCCCTCCCGAGCGTGCTGCTGCTGGCCGGCCTGGCGTTCTTCCTCTACCGGCTCGTCACTAAGCTGCGGCAGAAGCCGGTGTACCGGCTGGTCCTCGACACCTCGAACGCCGCCACCACCGCCGTGGTGAGCCACCACGAGTGGCAGATCACCAACCTGATCCAGATGATCATGGAGGCGATCGACAACCCCCAGGCGGAGTTCGCCTTCCAGGTGGAGAACCTCCACGTCGGCGACAAGATCACCCAGTACGGCGACCACAACACCGGAAAGCGGGTCGGACTGTGAGCAACTCCTTCCACTTCGGCGACTCGGTCACCCAGCACGGTGACCACAACATCGGCATCGTCAAGAACCAGGGCCCGGTCGATCCGCAGGCCGCGCTGCGCGAACTCGTCGCCGCCGTGCAGCAGTTGCGCGACCAGGTGCCGGCCGAGGACCGCGAGGTGCTGGACGAGTCGCTGGAGGCCATCGGCGACGGCGCCGGGGCCTCGCCGTCCGCCCTGCGCCGGGCGCTGCGCAACATCTCGGGGGTGGCCTCGCTGGTGCGGGCGGGCGCGCCGGTGGTGGAGTCGGTCCGCCGGATCCTGGACTCGCTCAGCAGCTGATTTTCGTACTGGGTCAGAAAACTGTCCCGGTCAACCCCGACTGCTAGCCTGGTCGGCATGACGGGACTGCGGGAGCGCAAGAAGGAACGGACGCGGCGGGCCATCTCCGAGGCCGCCATCGCACTCTTCCTGGAGCACGGCTTCGACCAGGTCTCGGTGGCGGAGGTCGCCGCCGCCGCCGAGGTCTCCAAACCCACCCTGTTCAGCTACTTCGCCAGCAAGGAGGACCTGGTCGTCCACCGCTTCGCCGACCACCAGGAGCAGGCGGCGGACGTGGTCCGGGGCCGGACCGGGGAGGAGACCGTGCTGGACGCCCTGCGCCGGGACTTCCTGGACGGCCTCGACCGGCACGACCCGGTCACCGGCCTCAACGACCACCCGGCCGTGCTGGCCTTCACCGCCCTCGTGTACGGCACCCCCAGCCTGGCCGCCCGGGTCGGCGCGTACGTGGCCCGCGCCGAGCAGTCCCTCGCCGAGGCACTGCGCGAGGCCCCCGACCTCGCCCCGCCGCACGAGCTCACCGCCCCCCTGCTCGCCGCCCAGGTCACCGCCACCCAGCGGGTCCTCGCCCTGCACAACTGGCAGCTCCTGCGGGACGGCGGCCGCACCGCCGACGACCTCCACCCCGAGGCCGTCGCCCACGCCGACCGCGCCTTCGAACTGCTCGCCCGGGGCTACTCCGGCGCCTGACGCCGTGGTTGGATGGCCGCCCATGACGACCCGCCACCTCGCGTTCGACGCCCTGCACAACTTCCGTGACCTGGGCGGCTATCGGGCCGCCGACGGACGGACCGTCCGGTGGGGCCTGCTCTACCGCTCCGACTCGCTCGGCAAGCTCTCCTCCCCCGCCGACCTGGAGCGGCTCCGGGCCCTCGGCGTCCGGACCGTGATCGACCTGCGCTACGACTGGGAGATCGCCGCCAAGGGCCGGGTGCCCGACGTCGACGGCCTGGACTTCCGCAACCACTCGATCGAGCACCGCCCCTACGACCAGGCCGCGATCGACCCGGACCTCGACCCGTGGCGCTACCTCGCCGACCGCTTCGCCGAGGTCGCCGAGGACGGCGTCAAGGAGATCCGCCAGACCCTGGACGCGATCACCGACGCCGACGCCCCGGCGGTCTTCCACTGCATGTCCGGCAAGGACCGCACCGGCCTGATCGCCGCCCTGGTGCTCACCCTGCTCGGCGTCTCCGAGGACGACATCGCCGCCGACTTCGCCCTCACCGAGCTCGCCACCCCGCACCTGGTCGCCGACTGGCACGCCGCCCACCCCGGCGAAACCCTCCGCTGGCCCGGCTACGGCCGCGCCCCGGAGGCCGTCATCCGCCTCACCCTCGCCGACCTCGCCACCCGCTACGGCTCCGTCGAGGCCTACCTCACCGGCACCGTCGGCATCGACCACGCCCGGATCGACGCCCTGCGGTCACGCCTGCTCACACCCTGATCGACTCCGGCCGGCTGCCGAGCAGCGCCCCACGCACCGGCACGGGGATCGCCGCGGTGGTACCCGAGGACCGGCCCGAGCTCTAGGGCCTGTCCGGCGGATCTTGCCAGGCGCGCGACGACGGGCATCCCGCCTGGACGCACGCCCGAATCGCCCAAGTACGTCCAGTACGAGGCCGACTCGGGCGCACGCCCAGCCGGGCGCCCAACGCCGCGC
>NZ_JBHYGR010000130.1:0-2044 GCF_042738155.1 Kitasatospora sp. NPDC059088
CCACAGACCGGGCGCCCCCCCCGGCGCGCCCCACGACACGGCGGAGCCACTGACGGAGCAACTGGCCGTCGGCTTCCAGGTGGCGGCCAGCCAGGTCGCGGCGGCCCCGCTGTCCGCCGCGATGCGCCGGCTCACCCGCCCCGGCGGCCGGCTGATGCGCTCGCTGACCTTCCCGCCCGAGCAGCCCCGCGAGGCGCTGGTGCCCCGGATGGACGCCGCCACCGGCGCGGTCACCGCCGCCGCGCCCAAGGTCAAGCCGGCCGCCCTGGTGACCCCGGGCCAGCTCGACCAGGTGCTCCACCCCGGCAGCGGCGCCCGGGCGGCCCAGGGGACCACCAACCCCGTCGGCTCCCTCCCGAACAGCCCGGACTTCGTCCTCAAGGAGATCGGCGACCCCGTCCCGCCGACCACCGGCGGCACCGTCGACAGCCCGGAGGCCCAGCGGTACAAGGGCGCGCTCCACGAGCTCTACGACGGCTGGGACGCCTCCGCCGCCGTCGGCCGGCCGGTGCCCCGGGAGCGGCTCGGCGTCGCCGGGACCACCGACGCGGTGCTCGCCCGGCTGCGCTCCGACACCACCGTCCCGAGGAGCCTGCTCGGCTCCGTCGACGTGCCCGAGCGGCTGCGGCCCTTCGCCGAGGAGTTCATCGAGGCGATGGCCTACCCGGTGATCGACCTGCCGATGTACCAGTCGCTGATCGACCTCTCGGTGGAGGTGTTCGTCCCCCATCTGGACCTGATCCCGGCGAACTCGATCACCCTGCTGGCCAACAACCGCCGGTTCATCGAGTCCTTCCTGGTCGGCCTCAACCACGAGATGGCCCGGGAGCTGCTCTGGCGCGAGTACCCGACCGACCAACGCGGGACCCCGTTCCGGCAGTTCTGGGACCCGCGCGCGGCGCTCCCGCAGCTCGGCGAGACCCCCGAAGAGCGCCGCGAGCGGCTGTACGACATCCAGCCGGTCCACCGCTGGGGCCCGGCCGCGCTGCTCGGCCAGAACGACAACCGGCAGCAGCCCGGCACCCCGCAGAAGCCGCCCGGCACCCCGCAGAAGGAGGACCTGGTGCTCGTCATCCGCGGCGAGCTGTTGAAGAAGTACCCCAACACGGCGGTGTACGCCCACCGGGCCGCCTGGCCGCTCGACGCCGACGGCAACCCGGTCACCACCGGGGAGCGCGTCCCCGCGCCGCTGCCCGACGAGGACCACCCGACCGCCGAGCTGATCCGGCTGCCGCTCTACGAGGCCAAGGTCGAACCCGACGTCTACCTGCTCGGCTTCGACCTCGACGCCGCCGAGGCCCGCGGCCGGCCCCCCGGCGACCCCGGCTGGTTCTTCGTGCTCAAGGAGCGCCCCGGCGAACCGCGCTTCGGCGTCGACGAACCCGAGGGCCCGCTGCCGCCCGTCAAGGTCTGGAACGACCTCACCTGGCAGCACGTCGACCCCGACCACCTCGGCTTCGTCGAGTTCACCGACGCCACCCACGTCCCGCTCGCGCCCTTCGACGGCTCCCCGGACGAACTGGAGAAGCAGCAGCAGCGCACCGAGGACAGCGCCCTGCCGCTCTGGTACTCCCGGCTGAGCTCGGCCGACATCGCCTACATCCTCTTCCGGGCGCCGGTCATGGTCGCCATCCACGCACAGGAGATGCTCCCGGTATGGCCGACAACGCCCTGAGCGACGACTACCCCGTCCTGCTCGGCCCGGTACGGATCGAGACCAGGTTCACCGCGACCGACCTGCTGGTCCGCGTCTTCCCCGACGAGTGGGCGGTCGACTCCTTCGAACCCCGGCCCACCGAGGCCGAACTCTCCGCCCTCGACGCGTACTGGACGGCCCTGTGGCGCACCGGCGGGGACCCCGTCGGCGACCGGGCGGCCTGGCACGAACTGGTCGGCCGGATCGCCGCCGGCCCGGCCGGCGGGCGGCTGCGCGACCACCGGCCCGCCGACCCCGCCCACCCCCCGGCTGCCCCCCCCGCCCCCGGGCACCCCGACGCGGCCGGGGCGCCGCTCGCCGTCCGCCCGGGTGCTGACGGTGATCAGC
>NZ_JBHYGR010000130.1:2054-27262 GCF_042738155.1 Kitasatospora sp. NPDC059088
GGGGGGTGGGGTTCCCCCCGTCCCCCTCTCGGGGGCCCGGCGCGCCCCCGCCGGGGGGGGCGCCGCCGGGCCGGGCCCCCCGGGCGCCCCGGGGGGGCCGGGCACCACTGGGGCGGCCGGAGCGCCCCCGGCCGGGCCGGCTGGCTGCTGCGCGACCACCGGCCGGCCGACCCGGCCGACCGGCCCGTGCCGGTACCCGCCGGCACCACCGTGCTGGTCGTCCGCAGCGACACCGCGCTCCCCGCGGCCGACCGCCAACCCACCGTCGACCACTGGACGGCGGTCTGGCGCGCCCGCGGCGACCGGGCCGCTCTGCGGGCGGCCGACACCGCGCTGCTCGCCGCCGTCGGCCCGACCAGGGCGGCGGCGATCGCCGCCCGCCGGCCCGCCGGGATCGAAGCGGCCCCGCTCGACACCGGCAGCACCGCACTGGTGGCCTTCCTGGTCGTGCCCCGCCCACCCGCCGACGGCATCGCCCCCACATCCTGGACGGTCGCGGCCAGGGCCGGCCTGCTGCCCGACCGCTTCCGGGTGCTGGGCTGGGCCGGCGGCCGCAAGGTCGTCGACATCGACGGCCGGCCCGTCCCGGCGAGCCTGCCGGTCAGCCCCGACCCGACCTCCACCGACCTGACGGTCGACGAGAGCACCGGCGTGCTGACCGTCCCCGACGCACTGCGCTGGCTCATCGAGTTCGACCGGGCCGTGACGGTCGGCATGGGCTTCCGGATCCCGCTGACCGCCGACCTCGCCGGCGGACTCGACCGGCTGGTGGTCCTCGGCCTGCGCCGGCAGTCCACCCCGGACCAGTCCGCCGCCGACCTCACCGCCCTGCTCACCCGCCAACTCCGCAGCCCCGCCGGGCTCAGCCTGCTGCCCCAGGGCACCCCCACCAACAACACCACCCAGGCACCCGCCGGCCTCGACCGCGCCCAGGAGGCCGACGCGGGCCTGCGCTCCGCCGCCGGACTGCGCGCCGCCCCCGCCGGGACCGACTGGACGGCCCGCACCGACGGCCAGTGGTTCGCCGAACTGCTCGGCATCGACCCCGCCGACCTCGCCGGAATGCCCAACGCCGACGGCACCGACCAGCGCGACGCCCGCGCGGCCCACACCGCCCTGTGGCCCGCCACCTGGGGCTACCACCTGCAGACCACGCTGCACCCGGTGTTCGGCCGCGACGTCGTCGAGCAGACCCGGCAGTTCCACCTCCGCCACGTCTCCGGCCGGGGCCCCGTCCCGACCGTACGGATCGGCCGCCAGCCCTACGGCATCCTGCCCACCACCGCGTTCTCCCGGCTCGCCTGGCCGGACACCGCGCCCACCGCCGCCCACCGGCGCGGCCTGCACACCGTGCTCCAGGCCGCGGCCGCCGACTGGCAGGCCGCCGCCGCCGGAGTCGCCCACCTCGGCGGCCGGGCCGACGACGCCCACCAGCACCTGCTGGACATCCTCGCCCTGCACCCCACCTCCGCCGAGTACTACCAGCGGTACGCCCAGAGCGTCGAGGACGTCTTCAACCGGGAGAACCTCGGCGCGCTCGGCTCCACCGTGCTGCCCGCCCTGGAACGGCTGAACATGCCCGGCCCGATCCGCGCCCTGCTGACCCGCTTCGGCTACCCCGACAGCGGCCCCGCCCAGGACCCGGACCTGATCCGCCGCCTCTTCGTCGACACCCAGCACCCGCTGCTCGCCCCCTCCGTCGACGACCGCCCGCTCTCCGAGACCGACCCGGTCCGGCCCTACACCGCCGACGGCGCCAACTACCTCCAGTGGCTGGCCGCACACGCCCGCACCGACCTGGAGACCATCCGCACCGAAGCCGGCTTCCCCGCGGACGACCGGCCGTCCGCGCTGCTCTACCTGCTGCTGCGCCACGCGCTGCTGCTGGGCTGGGCGGACGCCGCCACCGAACTCGCCATCGCCGCCCGGATCGCGAGCCCCGCCGAGATCGCCGCGGCGGACCCGGCGTTCATCCACATCAGGATCCCGGCGCCCGGCCGCACCCTCCCGAGCGAGAGCCGGTTCCGGCGGCTCTACTCGCCCGCACCGGAGATCACCGGAGACCCGCGCCGCCTGGTCGTCGACCACATCCCGCGGGTCCTCGGCACCGCCCCCGGCACCGCCCGGCTGGCCGAACAGGCCGCCGCCCTCGACCTGTTGGCCACCCTGCCCACCGCCCGGCTGGAACGCGTCCTGGCCGAACACCTGGACTGCGCCACCTACCGGCTCGACGCCTGGCGCCTCGGCCTGGCCAACGAACGGCTCGCCGAACTGCGGTACGGCCCCGACGGCACCGCCCCCGCCGAACGCGGCCTCCACCTCGGCGCGTACGGCTGGCTGGAGTCCGTCCGCCCCAGCGGGACACAGCTCACCCCCGTCACCCTGACCGGCCCGCTCGCCCAGGTCTTCCAGGGCGGCCAACCGCTGGTGCACGACGACCGCAACGGCGGCCACCTGCACGCGCCGTCCCCCGGCCAGGCCCGCACCGCGGCCGTCCTGCGCGCCGGCTACCTCGCCAACGGCTCACCGCAGAACCCCGGTTCGTTCGCCGTCAACCTCAGCTCCGGGCGGGTCCGGATCGCGCTCGGCCTGCTCGACGGCATGCGACAGGGCCAGTCCCTGGGCGCCCTGCTCGGCTACCGGCTGGAACGCGCCCTGCACGACAGCCACCAACGGGCCGAGGTCGACTTCCTGATCTCCGCCCTGCGCCTCAGGTTCCCCCTCCGGGCCGGCCGGATCGCGCAGACCGTCCCGCAGCAGGCCGACCGGCCCGACCCGTCCAAACCCCTCGCGATCGAACAGATCGAGGCCCACAACGTCGTCGACGGCCTCGCCCTGGTGCGCCACGTGACCCGCAACAACGTCTCCGCCACGTACCCCTTCGGCCTGGACGGCCTCCCCGCGGTCAACCCCGACCAGCAGGCCGTCGTCGACCAGGCCGTCCAGGACCTGCTGGACGTCCACGACGCACTCGCCGACCTCGCCGTCGCCGAGAGCACCCACCAGGCGCTGCTGGGCAACCACGAACGCGCCTCCACCACCCTCGACGCGTACGCCAAGGAGGGCCTGCCCCCCGAACCCGCCGTGGTCACCACACCCCGCAGCGGCACCACCCTGACCCACCGCTTCGGCCTGCGGCTGACCCCCGGCCTCGCCCCCGACCACGGCGTGCCGCCGCTGACCCGCACCACCCCGCGCGCCCAGGCCGAACCCGCCGTCAACGCCTGGCTGCCCACCCTGCTCCCGCCGCCCACCTCCGTCGTCGCCCTGGTCACCTGGACCGACCCGGTCACCGGACTGGCCCGCAGCCGCGCCGTCAGCCAGGCCGACACCGGCCTGCAACCGATCGACCTGCTCTGGGCGCTGCGCCCGGCGGGCGAGAGCGCCATGACCGACCTCGACGACCGGATCGTCGGCGTCGTCATCACCGCCGAGAACCCCCGGCCGGACGCCGAACTGACCATCCGCTACACCGAGCGGATCACCGGCCCGGCCGCCGGCCAGGTCCTCGACCCCGTCACCTTCTTCGAACTCTCCCCGCTGATCGGCGCGTTGCGCTCGCTGCTGACCACCGCCCGGCCGCTGCGCCCCAGCGACCTGGTGCCCGCCGCCGGGCCCGCCCCCGCCGACCGGGCCGCCGACACCGCCGTCTCGCTGCCCCGGGAACGCCCGGCCGCGGTACGCGCCTCCCTGGACGCCCTGCGCAAGGACGTCGAGACCTACCTCGCCGCGCTCGCACCGCTCTACCCGGCGGGCGCCCCGCCCCAGCGCCCGAAGATCCTCGCCGGCATCGACACCCTGCTCACCGGGTACGCCGGCCTGGTCACCACGGCCTCCGGCTTCGGCACGGTCCGCAGCGGCTGGAGCGAACTCGCCCTGTGGCGCCGCGGCGTCTTCACCGACGTGCTCACCGCCGTGGCCGGGGCCGCCACCCGGATGACCACGGCCCTGGCCAAGGCCGACGCGCTGCTGGCCGGCTACGACAGGCTGCCGGCCGGCACCTCCGACGCGGAGCGCTTCCGGCTGCTGCAACAGGCGGAACGGCTGATCGCCACCCGGCCCACCGCGCCGCTGCCGGCCCGGCCCGCGGAGCTGCGCCTCGTCGTCGCCAACCGGCGGCAGGCCTTCGACCTCAAGCTCCGCTCGCTCAGGGCGCAGGCGGGGACGGCCAGCACCACGCTCGGCGCGCTGCTCGCCGAGGTCGCCGCGAAGCTCCCGCTGACCGACTTCGACCCGACCGACCTCAGCCTCCAGCCCTTCCAGGACCGGGTCGTCCTGCTCGGCCGCGACCTGCTGGACCGCGCGAACGCGCTGCGCACCGAGATCCTCGCCCGGCTCGCCGCCGCGGACAAGGCCCTCGCCGACCACGACGCGGCGGTCACCGGGCCGGACCAGGTCGGCGCGGCGATCGAGGCACTCAAGGCCCTCCTCGGCCAGGACGTCCTCGCCGTACCGGAGTTCACCCCCGACCCGCAGCTCGCCGCGGACTGGAAGAACGCCCTCGGCGACAGCGACAAGCTCGTCCGGCACCTCACCCGGCCGCCGTTCGGCCGGGACTTCCCCGTCGACGACTGGGCGCACGGCATCGCGCGGGTCCGCGAGAAGCCCCGGCTGTGGGAGAAGGCCGTCCTGCTGAGCGACGCCCTGCGCGGGCCCGGCGGACTCCTCGGCGACCTGCTCGGCTCCGCCGAACCGCAGTTGACGCCGATCCAGCTGCCGTACCGGCCGGACGACCACTGGCTGGCCATGGAGTTCGCCCCCGGCACGACCATCACCGAGGACAAGGTGCTGTTCACCGCCCACTACGCACCCGACCCGCTCGTCCCCCCGCCCACCCGGGTCGGCCTGCTGTTCGACGAGTGGACGGAGGTCGTCCCCGCCGACCGCGAGACCACCGGCATCGCGGTGCACTACCAGGGGCCGGACTCCGAACCGCCGCAGGCGATGCTGCTGGTCGTGCCGCCGGTGCGCACCGGCACCTGGGACACCGACGACCTGATCGCCGCGATCGGGGAGACCCTCGACCTGGCGAAGTCCCGGGGCGTCGAACCCGAGCACCTCGACGGCACCGCCTACGCCCAACTGCTGCCGGCCACCGTCCTGTCCGCCACCCGGCAGCCGATCACGATCTCCACCGACCTCGCGATCGCCAACCAGCGCTGGAAGGCCGCCCATGACTGAGCCCCGGATCGACGACCTGGCGCAGGCGCTCACCGACCGGGCCCGGCCGACCGTCGGGATCTGGAACCGGCTGGAGGGCCGGCCGCGCACCACCGACTTCGCGCGGGCGCTGCGGGCCGAAGTGCGCGACCCGCTCTGGCTGCTGACCCGGCAGTGGCAGCTCGGCGAGTTCCGCGGCAGCGACGCCGGCTCCCCGGTCACCGCGACCTACTCGATCGCCGGTGCCCGGCCCAGCCGCTTCCGCCCGGCCGACGGGGCCGCCGAACCGCTCCCGCCGGACCGGCCGCTGGAGACCCTGGCCGAGCGGCGCGCGGTGCCGTTCGTGGCGGGCGCCGACCGGATCGCCTTCGACCTGCGGCTGTCGATCGGCCGGCGGTGGCTCAAACTGCTGGGCCGCGACCCGCTGCTGGGCAGCGTGGCCTTCGACTTCCGCGGCCAGTACGTCCGGCTGTACCCGGTCGCCCTGCCCGACCCGACCCGGGACGGCGACGCCCCCCGGGTCGCCCACCCGGAGGTCTGGGCGACCCTGCAAGCCGTCGCCGGGCGCCGGATGGACGGCTACCTGCTCTACCGGCACATCAAGGACGGCGGCCGCGCCTCGGACGGCGTCGACGACCTGCTGCACCTGCACGGTGCCGCGCTCGACGCGCTCGGCGACGGCCTGGTCGCCTGGTTCGACGACCTGATCGACCAGCCGCAGGCGGACGACGCCTGGGACCCGCGCCGCCTGGAGCACCGGTTCTCGGTGGCCGGCACCGACCCCTCGGGGGCCGAGAAGGTCCTCACCGCGCGGGAGTACCCGGGCGGCGAACTGGACTGGTACGCCTTCTCGAACGACCCGACCGCCCCGGTCGGCGGCACCGAGCCGCCGCCCCCGCCGATCAACCGCACGGTGTTCCCGGCGCGGCTGCGCTACTCGGGCATGCCGCTGTCGCGCTGGTGGGCGGTGGAGGACGGCGGCACCAACTTCGCCGCGGTGTCGCCGGACAGCACGGACCTGGCCCGGCTGATCTTCCTGGAGTTCGCGCTGGTCTACAGCAACGACTGGTTCCAGCTCCCGTGCGAGCTGCCGGTCGGGACGCTGGCGTCGATCCAGGGCCTCGCGATCACCGACGTGTTCGGCCAGCGGCTGTGGATCACCCCGGCGGGCACCGGGCGGGAGGAGGACTGGCAGCGCTGGTCGATGTTCACCCTCGACACGGTCGGCGCCGGCCCCGCCACCGCCGCGGACACCGGCCTGCTGCTGCCCGCGAGCGTGCCGAAGATCGCCGACGGCCCGGCGCTGGAGGAGGTGTCGCTGGTCCGCGACGAGAACGCCGACCTGGTCTGGGGCATCGAACTGACCGTCCCGCAGGCCACCGGCGAGGGCCGCCGGGGCAGCGAGGTCGCCTCCGAGATCCAGGCCCACCACCTGCGGCTGCACCCGCCGGCCCCACCGGACGGGCCGCTCGCGCCGATCGCCTACGAGGCGATGAACTCCGTCCCGGAGAACTGGATCCCGTTCATCCCGGTGCACGTGCCCGGCGACAACCGCACGATCCAGCTCCAGCGCGCGGCGATGCCCGACGTCGTCGCCGTCCTGCCGCCCGTCCAGCCGAGGACCTCGCTGCTGCGGGAGGGGCTGGACGCGACGACGCCGCACGCGTACTTCGTCAACCAGGAGGAGGTGCCGCAGTCGGGCACCCGCCTCACCGTCGCCTACCACCGGACCAGGTGGCGCGACGGACGGGTCTGCGTGTGGCTCGGCGCCGCTCGCGGCGCCGGGCGCGGCGAGGGCTCCAGCGGCCTCGCCTTCGACCTCCTCGTCGACACCCCGACGAAGGCGCCGTGACGCCGCAGCCGTGACGGCGGCGCGCTCCGGACGATCGCCGTCAGCTCGTCGAGGCGGCGCCCCGTCCTCAGGCGGGGCCGCTCCCGGTCTCCGGGGCATCGCGGAGCGGGAGTTCGACCCGGACGGTGAGGCCGCCGTCGGGGCGCGGGACGGCGGTGACGGTGCCGTGGTGGGTGAGGGTGACGGCGTGGACCACGGCGAGTCCCAGCCCCGCGCCTTCGGTGCGGTGCTCCGGGCCGCGCTGGAAGGGTTCGAAGAGGGCGGGGATCTCGTCCGGATCCAGGGTCGGCCCGGTGTTGGAGACCTCGATGAAGGCCCGGGCGCCGCGGGTGCCGGTGGTCATGGTGACCGTTCCGTCGCGGTGGTTGTGCCGTACGGCGTTGGCCAGCAGGTTCAGCGCGACCTGGCGCAGCAGGGCGGGATCCCCGGTGACGGGTGCGGGGTCGAGGGCGGTGGTGACGGTGACCGCCGCGGCGGCCGTCTCGTCGGCCAGGTCGGTGAGGGCGTGCCCGGCGGTGTCGGCGAGGTCGACGGGGTGGGGGGTGAGGTGCTCGCTCTCGCCGCGGGCCAGGGTCAGCAGCGCGTCGATGAGGCGTTCGGTGCGGGCGTTGGCGTCGAGCGCGCGCCGGAGGGCGGGGAGCAGGTCGGCGGGGACGCGGCCCTGGGCGAGCGGGATCTCCAGTGCGGTGCGCTGGAGGGTGAGCGGGGTGCGCAGTTCGTGCGAGGCGTGGGCGGTGAAGCGGCGCTGGGCGGTGAAGCTGTGCTGGAGGCGGTCGAGCATGGCGTCGAAGGTGTCGCCGAGTTCGCGGACCTCGTCGTGCGGGCCGGTGAGGCCGAGCCGTTCGTCCAGGGCGCGGCCGGTGCCGATCCGCCGGGCCGCGGCGGTGACCTGGTGGAGGCGGCGCAGGGAGCGGCGTGCGGCCCACCAGGCGAGCAGCGCGGCGAGGACGGTGAACGCGGCGAGCAGCAGCAGGGAGCGGGTCAGCAGGTCGGCGAGGACGGTGTGCTGGAAGTCGGCGAACCCCTGGGCGGGGGTGGTGGGTGCGGCGGGCACGGTGTCGGTGCCGGACGGGATGCCGGACGGGACGTCGGTGGGGACGCCGGTGGGGCCGGGCTCCACCGGGGCCGGGCTCGCCAGTTCGAGCGCGGGGACGACGAGGCGGCGGTTGGCTTCCAGGAGCTGGCGGGCGCTCAACCAGTCCAGCAGGAGCAGGCCGCAGCCGAGGGTGGCGAAGAGCGCGGTCGTGGCCAGGGTCAGCCTGGTGCGCAGGGGCAGGGCGTACGGGGCAGGTCGGCGGCCGGTGCGGGGTTCGGTGCGGGGTCCGGTGCGGGGCCGCCTCACAGCCGGTACCCGTAGCCGGGGTCGTGGGTGATCAGCGGTGGTTCGCCGATCTTGCGGCGCAGCGAGTGCACGGTGACCCGGACGGCCGTGGTGGCGGGGTCCAGCGCCGGGTCCCAGAGGCTGTCGCGGAGCTGTTCGGTGGCGACCGGGGCGCCGTCCGCGGCCAGGAGCAGTTCGAGGACGCCGAGTTCCCTGGGCGTGAGCCGCAACGGCCGGCCGTCGCGTTCGGCGACCCTGCGCACGGTGTCGAGGCTGATGCCGTGCCGGCTGAGCACCGTGGTGCCGGTGGGGGTGCGGCGGGCCAACGCGCGCAGCCGGGCGACCAGTTCGAGGTAGGAGAACGGCTTGGCGAGGTAGTCGTCGGCGCCCTTGCCGAGGCCGTCGACGAGGTCGGACAGGCTGCCGGCGGCGGTGAGCATGAGGATCCGGGCCGGGTAGCCGGCGGTGTCCAGCGCCCGGCAGACGGCGTCCCCGCTCAGCCGCGGCAGGTTCCGGTCCAGGACCAGCACGTCGTAGTCGGCCGCGGCGGTCATTTCGAGCGCGCGGGCGCCGTCGTGGGCGATGTCGCAGACCATTCCCTCCGCGCGCAGGCCCTCGGCGAGCATCGCCGCCAGCTCCCGCTCGTCCTCGACGATCAGTACTCGCATCTGGTCCCACTCCGCTCGGATCCGCTGGGGGCCGCGGCTGCGGCACACGCGGCGGCCCGGCGGATCAAGGATGCCCCGGTGGGCGTTAGCCGACGGTTAGGCGCACGCTCACCGGTGGCTCACCGGCCGGTCCGTAGAACTGCTCGGGTCAGCACCGACTCCAGCAGGGAGAGCAGGACATGCGTACCGAGACGACCGTACGGGCCGTACTGGCGGCGACCGCCGTGGCGGTGGCACTCATGGTGAGCGGGTGCTCCTCGGCGGACCAGGCCCCCCGGGTGGCGGGTGACGGCAACGGGGGCAGGAGCGCGCCGCAGGACGACGCCGCGGTCCGCAAGGCGTGGGTGGACTGCATGCACCAGCAGGGTCAGACCGGTGTCCAGCAGGACAAGGACGGCAACATCGGGGTTCCGGCCGCCGGGACCGACTCCGGCTCGGCCGGCGACTACGAGCCGGCGGCCAAGATCTGCGACGCCAAGGTCCCCGGGATCCACCAGGTCACGTTGAAGAACCACGAGCGGTTCGTCGAGATGGCCCGCGCGTTCGTCGCGTGCGCGAGGAAGAACGGCTATCCGGACCTGCCCGACCCCGACCCGAAGAACGGCATCCTCGAGATCCCCCGGGCCTCGTTCGACATGGCCAAGTGGGATGCCGTCCAACCGGCCTGCGGCAAGCTCCCGATGCCCGGCTACCACATCGGCGAGTGACCGTGAACCACACCACCGAAACCCCCGGTCCCGCTCCGGCCCCCGCCGACGCCCCCGCCGACGCACCGCCCGCCCGCACCCGCGGCCCACGCCGCAGGGCCGTCGTCTCGCTCGCCCTGGTCGCCGCGATCGGCGGCGCCGGCGCGCTGGCCGTCACCCGCCCCTGGGAGCACCGCACGTCGGCCGCCGGTCAGGCGTCCCCGGGCCACGACACCGTCGTGGTGCAGAAGGGATCGCTGTCCAGCGGCATCCAGGTCGGCGGCGCCCTCGCCTACGACGCGCCCACCCCCGTCGTGGCCGCCGGCCACGGAACGCTCACGGCCCTCCCGGCCGTGGGCTCCGTGGTCAAGGCGGGCGGCAAGCTCTACGAGGTCGACGGTCAGGCCGTCGTACTGCTGCGAGGCGAACGGCCGTTGTGGCGCGACCTCGGCCCCGGTGTCGGCGACGGCCCCGACGTCGGACAGCTCAAGCGCAACCTGATCGACCTCGGCTACGCCGACGGACTCGGCCTGGCCGCCGACCGGAAGTTCACCGAGGGCACCGCCACCGCCGTCAAACGCTGGCAGAAGGCCCTCGGCGCGCAGCAGACCGGGACCGTCACCCTCGGCAGCGTCGTCATGCTGCCGCAGCAGGCCGTCCGGGTGCAGCAGGTCGGCGCCCAACTCGGCTCGGCCGTCGGCACCACCGCGATCATCACCGTGAGCAGCACCGACCTCGTCGCCACCGTGAAGCCCGCCGACAACCAGCTCTCCCGGTTCAAGCCCAACGGCCCGACCGTGGTGAAGCTCGCCGACGGCACCACCATCAGCGGGCGCATCCGCTCCCTGCTGCGGGAGAGCGCGGGGGGCGGTGGCGACGCCGGCCCGGGAGGCTCCGGCGGCGGCGCGGGCCCGGAGAAGACCACCGTCACCATCACGCTCGACGACCAGGCGAAGGCCCAGCAGGCCGGACCCTCCTCGGTGACCGTCAACGTGGTCGGCGACACCGCCGAGGACGCGCTCATCGTCCCCGTCACCGCGCTGGTCGCCCTGGACGGCGGAGGCTACGGCGTCAGGGTCGTCGACGGTGCCGGCGCCGACGCCACCACCCGGCTCGTGAAGGTCCAGCTCGGCCTGGTCGCCGACGCCAAGGCGCAGATCACCGGCGACGTCCGCGGCGGCGACCAGGTGGTGATCCCGAAGTGACGCCCCACCACCCGCACACCGAGCCCGCGGCGCAGTCCCCGGCGCAGACCGGCACGGCGCCCCCCGTCCTGGAACTCACCGGCGTCACCAAGGAGTACCCCGGGTCACCGCCGCTGCGCATCCTGCACGGCATCGACCTCACCGTCACCCCCGGAGAACTCCTCGCCGTCGTCGGCCCCTCCGGCTCCGGCAAGTCCACCCTGCTCGCCCTGCTCGGCTCGCTGGACCGCCCCACCACCGGACGACTGCGCTTCGAGGGCCGCGACCTGTCCGACCTCTCCGACCCCGAACTGGCCGCCCTGCGCGCCCACCGGATCGGCTTCGTCTTCCAGCAGTTCTTCCTGCTGCCCGGACTCAGCACGGTCGAGAACGTCGCCACCGGCCTCCTCTACAGCGGCGCCCCCGCGTCACTGCGGCGCGCCGACGCCGCCCGGGCGCTGCGCGACGTCGGGCTCGGCCACCGGCTCGACCACCACCCCGACCAGCTCTCCGGCGGCGAGAAGCAACGCGTCGCCATCGCCCGCGCACTCGTCGGCCGCCCCGCGCTCCTGCTCGCCGACGAGCCCACCGGCGCCCTGGACAGCGTCTCCGGCGCGGCCGTCGTCGACCTGCTGCGCACCCTGAACGCCGACGGCACCACGGTCGTCGTCATCACCCACGACCGCGAACTGGCCGCCTCCTTCCCCCGGCGCATCGGCATCCACGACGGCCGGATCGACTTCGACGAGCGCCACCCCGACCCCGCTGGAGCCGGCCTGTGACCCCCCACCACGAACACCGCCCGCGCCACGAACACCGCCCCCAGCACGAACACCGCCCGCGCCGCAGCCGGCTGCGCCCGACCGACCTGCTGCGCCTGGGCATGATCGGGCCGCGCACCCGCAAGCTGCGCTCCGCGCTGTCCGCGTTCGGCATCTGCCTGGGCATCGCCGCCGTCATCGCCGTCACCGGGATCTCCTTCTCCAACCAGGCCCACCTGCTGGCCCGCCTGGACCAGCTCGGCTCCAACCTGCTCACCGTCGCCCCCGGCAAGGGCGCCGACCAGCAACCGGTCCCACTGCCGCCCACGGCCGAGAAGATGCTCGCCGACATCGCCCCCGTCCAGCAGGTGACCGCGACCGGGGCCACCAAGGCCCAGGTCTACCGCAACGACCTCGTCCCGCCGCAGCAGACCGGCAGCCTCACCGTGCTCGCCGCCCGGCTCAACCTGCTCGACGTCCTGTACACCACCGTGCGCAGCGGACGCTGGCTCGACGCGGCGAGCGAGAACCTGCCCGTGACCGTCCTCGGCGACCGGGCCGCCCAGCGGCTCGGCGTCACCGCTCCCGGTGAGCGGGTCTGGCTGGGCGGACAGTCGTTCCTCGTCACCGGGATCCTGGCCCCGAACGAACTCGCGCCCGAGATCGGCACCGCCGCCCTGGTCGGCTGGCCCCAGGCCACGGCCCACCTGGGCGCGGACGGCACCGCCGCCACCGTCTACCTGCGCTCCTATCCCGAACGCGTCCCCGACGTCCAGGCCGTCGCCGCGGCCACCGCCAACCCCGCCGGACCGAACACCGTGGCCGTCAGCCGCCCCTCCGACCTGCTCACGGCCCGGTCCGAGGCGAAGAACGCCCTCACCGGGCTGGTCCTCGCCCTCGCCGCGGTCGCCCTGCTCGTCGGCGGCGTCGGCATCGCCAACACCATGGTGGTCAGTGTGATGGAGCGCCGCGGCGAGGTCGGACTGCGCCGCGCACTGGGCGCCCGGGGCGGACAGATCGCCGTCCAGTTCCTGCTCGAAGCCGTCCTGATGGGCCTGCTCGGCGGCCTCGCCGGCCTGCTGCTGGGCGGCCTCACCGTCTACGGCTACGCCCTCGCCCAGGGCTGGCCCGCCACCATCCCTCTGCCCGTCCTGGTCGCGGGACCACTGGTGTCGGTCCTGGTGGCCGCCGTCGCCGGGATCTACCCGGCCCTGCGCGCCGCCAAGGCCTCACCGACGGACGCGTTGCGTTCGACCTAGCGAGCCGCGGACCAGCAGGGGTGCCCGCACTCCTCATCGAATCCTCATGCCGTCTCACCGAGACTCGCATCCCGCACCAGGCGGCCCGAACGGACGGAGCAGGGAATTGCGGCAGACCCTCCGGAGCACCCCCGACCCGCTGGTGACGGGCGGTCACAGCCCCGGCACCCCGGACGCCCGGCCACGCCGTCGAACGCCTCACCGGCGCCGTGCCCTCGCCCTGGTCCTGACCGCGCTGGGCCTGGTCCCGCTGGTCGGCTGCTCCTCGGCGGTGCTGCAGGTCCTCCCGCCGAAGTGCCGGCCGACCACGACCGCCACCGCTGATCCACCGGTCCGTTCGAGTCGCATCACCGGGTGTGTGCCGGTGGCCTGCCTGCGCTCCGCGCGATCGGCGCTGCCGGTGGCGCGGCGGTGCCTGCCGGCCGTTCGGGAGTCCGGCCGCGGGGACGTCGGTCAGCAGGTCGTGCCGGTGGGTATCGGGCGCAGCTCGGTGAGGTAGGCGTCCACGGCGTCGCCGACGCAGGCGTTGCTGCGGCCGTAGGCGGTGTGGCCGAAGCCGCGGTAGGTCAGGAGCATGCCGGCCGGGAACTGGCGGGCCAGGCCCTGGGCGTCGGCGTACGGGGTGGCGGGGTCACCGGTGGTGCCGACGACGAGGACGGGCGGCGCGTCCTTGGCGTCGACGCTGTGGGGTTCGCGGGGGGCGGCGGGCCAGTCGTGGCACACCAGTTCGTCGACCACGCCGGAGGGACCGTAGACCCCGGCGTCCCGGTAGGACCGGTCGACGGCCTCCCAGTAGGCCTGGGGGTCGCGCGGGTGGGAGACCTCCAGGCAGTTGACGGCGGTGAAGGCGTCGTCGGAGTTGTCGCGCTCCGCGTCGGCGGGCCGTGGGCCGCGGGTCGAGGCCTTCCGGCCGTGGGTGCCGGCGGTCCGGCTGCCCTGGCCGCTCTGGTCGCTCTGGTCGTCCGGGCCGGCCTGGTCGCCGCCAGCGAGCTCCGCGAGCTTGGTGCCGTCGCCGCCCTGGGCGGCCTTCAACGCCTCGGAGAGGTCCGCCCATTGGTCCTCGGGCGTGTACATCGACATGGTGATCACGGTGTGCAGGGTGCGGAGGTCGACGTGGTCGGCCGTGCCGGGGACGGGCAGCGGCTGCTTGGCGGCCTTCTCGTACAGGTCGTCGACGAGTCGGCGGATCCCGTCGGGGGTGGCCGCGGGGCAGGCCTCCTTGGCCACTTCGGCGCAGTGCTGGGCGTAGTCGTCCACGGCACTGCGGAAGGCCGCCGACTGTTCCACCGAGCGCTGGTACCAGTCCTTGGCCGGGTCGATGGCACCGTCGAGGACGAGGGCGCGCACGCGGCGGGGGAAGAGTTCGGCGTAGGAGGTGCCCAGGCTGGTCCCGTAGGAGAAGCCGAGGAAGGTGAGCTTCTCGTCGCCGAGTACGGCCCGCAGGACGTCCATGTCGCGGGCGGCGTCCGGGGTTCCGACGTGCGGCAGGATGGCACCGCTGCGCGCCTTGCAGGCCTGGGCGGTGCGGTCGGCGTCGGCGAGTGCGGCCTTGCGCTCCTCGTCGGTGCGGGGGTAGAGCCCGCCGGTGGCCTCCCCGCCGGCGCCGTCGGGACGGCCGGCGCCGTCGGCACCGTCGGGCTTGTCCCCGGTGCCGGGGGCGGCGTCGTCGCCGGTGCAGTCGACGGCCGGGGTGCTGCCGCCGACCCCGCGCGGGTCGAAGCCCACGATGTCGAACCGGGCGCGGACGCGGGCGCCGAACGAGTCCACGGTGCCGCCCTCCAGCATGGCCACCCCGGATCCGCCCGGACCGCCCGGGTTGACGAGGAGGGAGCCGATCCGCGCGCCGGGGTCCTTGGCGCGGGCCCGGGCCAGCGGGAGGACGAAGGTCCTGCCGTCCTCGGGGTGGGCGTAGTCCATCGGCACGGTCAGGGTGGCGCATTCCAGGTCGCCGCAGGCGTTCCAGGTCGGCTTCTGCCCGTAGAAGGTGCCGAGCGCGCGGGGCACGGGACCCTGGCTCCCGCTCGGAGCGGCTCCGGCCGGCCCGTCGGGGCCGCACCCGGTGAGGGCGGCACCGCCGAGGACGGCGAGGGCGAGGACGAGCACGGCGTGCCTGCGGGGGGTGGTGAACGTCATGGGGTGGCTCCCGGGGTCGGCGTTGCCGCCACCCTGCCCCGGGCTGCCTGAAGTTTTAGTGAGGATCCCGCCGACCCAGCGGCCCCGGGGGCCGGGAGCCGGCGCCCAGGCGGAGGGTGAAGCGGGCGCCCCCGGTGGGGCTGGTCCCGACGGTGAGGCTCCCGTCGTGGGCGTGGGCGACCCAGGAGGTGATGGACAGGCCGAGCCCCGAGGAGCCGGAGCCGCTGCGGAAGCGCTCGAAGAGCGAGCCGGCCAGCTCCGGCGGCACGCCCGGACCGCTGTCGTCCACCGTGACCACGCCGTCGCCGGTCACGCGGAGGTGGATGTCGGCGGGCGCGCCCGGGGCGTGGCCGTAGGCGAGGGCGTTGCCGAGCAGATTGGCGACGGCCCGGCGCAGCAGGTCCGGGTCGGCGGTGACGACGGCCGGTTCGGTGCGGACGGTGACGCGGTGCCCGCCGGTGTCGGTGTCGTCGACGACCGCCTCGACGAGCTGGTCGAGCCGCAGGGGTTCGCGCACGGGCGCGCTGATGCCCGCCACGAGCCTGGCCCGGGTGAGCAGCCCGTCGACGAGGTCGCCCATCCGGGCCGCCAGGCGTTCCGTGCGCTGCAGCGCACTGGTGCGGACGGTGTCCTGCGGCTGGGCGTCGCCGGGCCGGGCGGGCTCCCGCAGGCCGGGCTCCCGCAGGGCGGTTTCCCGCAGACCGGTTTCCCGCAGGGCGGTGGCGGCGAGGGCGCGCAGCGTGGCGGCCGGGGTGCGCAGGTCGTGGGCGGCGTCGGCGAGGAACTGCTCCTGGAGCCGGAGCGTGGCGAGCGCGGGGCGGATGGCGCGGCCGGCCAGCAGGTGCCCGGCCACCGCTGACAGGGACACCAGCACCAGGCTGCCGGTGATCAGCAGGACGCGCAGCTGGTGCTGCGCCGGGTCGGTGGCGGTGCTGGCGGCCACCACCACGGCGCCGCCGGGGGTTTCACCGTCCGGCCCGGGGAAGGGCCGGACGAGCAGCCGGACCGGTCGGCCGTCCTGGGCCCGGCGCTCCTCCTCGACCGTGGCGTTCGTCGTGGCCGCGCGGACGGCGAGGTCGTGGATGTCGGCGTCGGTGGCGCGTATGCAGGGGGTCCGCGGGGCGTGCGCCACCGTGTAGCGGCCCGAGGTCCGTTCCAGGACCGTCAGTTGGGGGCAGTTGGTGTCCGTGGTGTCCAGCAGGTCGTGGACGAAGAGCTGGTCCTGTTCGTCGTAGCCGAGCTGGGTGACGGCCGTGCTGCCGAGCATCCGCAGTTCGGTGTCGAGCTGGCGGCTGCGCGCGGTGGTGTCGCTGTGGACGGCGAAGGCGGTCAGTCCGACCAGGCCGACGGCGCTGGTCAGGGTGAACAGAGCGGTCAACCGGAGCCGGAGGCGGCGGATCCGGGCCTCGGCGGTCAGCACCCGGTGCCGCCGCCGGTGGCCAGGCGGTACCCGAGGCCGCGGACGGTGACGATCGGGCACGGGTCCCCCAGTTTGCGGCGCAGCTGGGAGACCAGGACCTCGACGACGTTGGAGTTCGGCTCGGCCATCTCGTCCCAGCACTTCTCGATGAGTTCGGCGCGGGAGACGGCCTGGTCCGCGCGGGCGGCCAGCACTTCGAGGACGGCGAACTCCTTGCCGGTCAGGACCAGCAGGACACCGGCGCGGCGGACCTGGCGGCGGGCCATGTCGATCTCCAGGTCGCCGGCGTGCTGGACGGGCGGGCGGACGGTCCCGCTGCGGCGGCAGAGACTGTGCACCCGGGCCACCAGCTCGGCGATGGCGAAAGGTTTCACCAGATAGTCGTCGCCGCCCCCGGCGAAGCCGTCCACCCGGTCGGCGACGGTATCGCGGGCGGTCAGGAAGAGCACGGGGACGGTGCGCCCGTCGCGCCGCAGCCGCCGGACGTAGTCGACGGCGTCCCCGGCGGGCAGCATCCGGTCGAACACCGCGCAGTCGTAGTCCGTGACGAACAGCGCCTCGTCCGCGGCCGGCAGGTCCGCCGCCTCGTCGACGGCCAGCCCGCCGCCGCGCAGCGCCGCGGCCACGGCGAAGCGCAGGTCCTCGTCGTCCTCGACCACCAGTACTCGCACCGGCGCACTATAGCCCGAGGCCGGAGGGCGTCTGTCCCCGGTGGACGGCGGCGAGGCCCCTGCCCCCGCCCCCGCCCCGCCACAGATCAGCGCCGACGATGCGACGACCCACCGGTCGGGTGCGGGCGCAGAGTCCGCAACCGCCGACCGCCGCCGGTGCGCCACTGCGCCCCCGGCAAAGCGCCGGACGGCGTTGACGCCCGGTGCCGGCAGGGCGGAGCGTGAAGCCTGGCACGTGCCACCCCGTCCGTCCTCACGGAAGAGGAAATCGCCATGCGTCGAAGAACCTCCGCCCTGGCCGTCTGCGCCACCGCCCTCGCCCTGCTCCTCGGGTGCGCCGGTACCGCCGGCGCCGCCCCGCTCGCGCACCCCGCCCCGGCCGCCGCGCACCCCGCCCCCGCCGCCACCCCGGCCTTCGGGACCCAGACGCGGATCCCGCTGTACAACCCCGTCCCGGCCGGCTGGGCAGTGATCAGCCAGAACGCCGCGAACCACGACAAGCTCATCGAGTACCTCGGCGGGGCCCCCTTCGGAGCCAGGGTCGCCCTGCTCGCCAACCAGGGCCTGCCGGCCGGCTGGGTGCTCGTCGGCGGCCTGCTCGACGGACAGACCGCGGTGGTGAGCTACCTCGGCGGCGCCCCGCACGGCACGACGGCCATGGCCTACGTGGTGATCCTGGAGCCGGGCGGCCGGATCATCGGCTACTCCGTCCCGGCCCGGCCGCGGGTAGCCGATCTCGGCGATGTCCTCGGCCAGGTCCGCGAGGGTGACCTCCCCGTTCAGCGATGACACGAGCTTCTGGCTCAGCGGTCGCAGGGCATACACGTCGCGCACCGCGTCCAGGTCCACGGGAACCTCGTAGTAGTCCTCGGCGAAGCGTTGGAACGCCTCCGGCGAACGGTCGACCAGGAGCTCGAACAGACCCGCTGCCCCGTCGGGGTCGGAACACCCGGAGGGAAAGTCGATCACGCCGTGCCGCCACCGGTCATCCGTTGCCTCCCGCCACAGGCAGGCCGTCACGACGGGGACGTCGTCCTCGTCGGTGAACGCCGGCTCCTCGACGAACGGCTTGAAGACCTCCGGGACCTCGTCGACCACTCCCGGCCAGGGCTCACCATCGTTGCGGTAGGGGCTCATCGGCGCTTCGTGGTCGAAACCGCGGATATAGGCCCCGGCCGCCGAGAACACGATGGAGTACTCGTCGCCCGACCCGTTGCGCATCGACGACATCTCCTCGCCGTCGGCCCAGCCGGCGTTGAAGGAGTGGTACCGGCCCTCCCAGTCCGGGCTCAAGATCGCGTCGAGCATCGCCAGTGAGCGGCACAGGTTCCGCAGGTCAGCGATGGAGGGGAGTTGGCGAGCTACGTCATGGACAGTCACGTGCTCATCCAACCGGATGCCCCTGACATCCAGAACCTCTGCGGTTCCACGGCTGAGTTCCAGCTGTGAGCCCGACGTTCAGCCTTCGCCGTCCCCGTAGCGGAACGGTTCGATCGTCCAGGGCAGGCCGGGCCCGTTCCGGTAGGCCGCGAAGCCGGGCGGCAGGGTCGCGGTCTCGGAGATGGAGGCATCCCCCTCCACCAGGCAGGCGAGGCAGTACAGCCCGCTGGCGTCCGGGAGGTTCGGATCGTTGACACCGTCCCCGATCAGCCAGTCGCCGTCGCTGTCGTGGACGACCACGAGCGCCGGCAGGCGTCCTTCCCCGACGGTCCGTTGGACCACGGCGCCGAGATCGGGCGGAAACCGCCCGTCGGGGAACGGAAACGGCGCCTGTCGGACCACTGGGTGGGAGGTGTTGTGCATGGCGTCAGTATGGCGATACTTCGAAACGGGATATCGCGCGGGTGACCGGAGAAGCGACGTCAGCGGGCGATCGAGATCGCGAAGGGTGCGAATCCGCTGGAGCGGATGACGTGCGGGACGAAGAGGATCGCGGCCTCGGTGGCGCGGGCGGTCCGGATTCCGCCGAGGTCGGTGATCCATTCCTTCCGCCAGCCGAGGTCGGTGAGCAGGTCGCCGACGGTCTGCTTGGCCTGCGGGTCCTCGCCGGAGAGGAACGCGGTCGGGGGCCGGGTGAGCGTGGCCGGTGCGGTCATCACCGGGAAGAGCATGGTGTTGAGGGTCTTGACGACGCGCGTTTCGGGGAGTGCTTCCTGGAGTTGCTCGGCGAGGCTCGATCCGGGGTAGAGCAGGTCGGCGGGCAGTCCGTCCGGCCCGTCGGTGGTGGCGTTGGAGACGTCGACGAGGATCGTGCCGCGCAGTTCCTCGCGCAGGGCGATGAGCCGGTCCAGCGAGCCGGCGCCCGGGGTGGCGTTGATGACGATCCCGGCTGTCCGGGCGGCTTCGGCGGCGGCGCCCGGCGTGCGGTCTGCTACGGCCACCTGGTGCCCGGCCCGGGTGAGGGCGGCGGCGAGGTCGCCGCCGACGCGGCCGGTTCCGAGAACGGCGATCGTGGTCATGATGATGTGGTCCTTCCGTGTGTGCGGTCGTTGGTGCGGCAGTGGTGCGGGTCAGCGGGTCAGCGGGTCAGCGGGAGAGCGTGGCGACGGCCTCGGCGTGGATGCCGGGCGCGGCGGCCAGGAAGCTCCCGCTCTGCGGGGTCCAGGGGCGGCCCTCGGCGTCGGAGATCCGTCCACCGGCCTCGGTGACGAGCAGTGCCCCGGGCAGCAGGTCTGCGCGGGCGCCGGCGAACTGCCAGAAGGCGTCGATGCGGCCGGCGGCCACGTTCGCCAGGTGCAGGGTCGCGGGCACGGCGGTGCGGACGACGAGCGCGTCGAAGAGCATCGCGGTGATCGAGGAGCCGACGCGCCGTACGACCGTCTCGTCCTCGTCCGGCCGGGCCTGGCTGGTGGCCACGATGCCCAGGCCGAGGTCCGCGGTGGGGGAGACGTGGAGCGGCCGTCCGTCGAGGTGGGCTCCCGCGCCGGTGAGCGCGGTGTAGGTCTCGCCGGTCAACGGCAGGTGGACCACGGTGAGCACCGGCCGGTTGTCGCGGACGAGGGTGGCGGTCACCGCCCACTCCGGCAGGGCGTGCAGGTGGTTGACGTTGCCTTCGGCCGGATCCACGACCCACCACTCGCCGGGCGGCAGCGCCCCGCCGTCCAGCTCGTCCTCCACCCAGCGGGCGTCCGGGCGCAGGTGCGTGAGCCGGGGGCGCAGGATGTCGAGGGCCGTGTCGTCGTTGGCGGCGAGCGCGTGCATCAGCTCTTCGCGGGTCCGGTGGTGGACCACCTCGCCGAAGCGCTCGCGCAGCGCCGAACCCGCCTCGCGGACGGCGTTCGCGGTGCGGGCGAGCAGGTCGGCGTCCGAGGAGGCGACGTCGGTGGTCCGAGGCGCTTCGGGCATGGTGGTACTCCTGTCTGAGGGGGGTGTCGAGGCCGGTCGAGAGCCGCTCGACAGCCGGTCGAGGGCCGGTCGAGGGCCGAACTGCGCTTTGCTTCCTGCGCTTTCGCCTCAACGGTAGACAGCCCGGTGATTGACTTCAAATGCATGTCAAGCACGTCTAGAGTGACTCGCATGCAATTGGATCTGAACCTGCTCGCCGCGCTCGACGCGCTGCTGGAGGAGGGCAGTGTGGCCGGGGCGGCGGCGCGCCTGCATGTCACCGCCCCCGCGATGAGCCGGAGTCTGGGCCGGATCCGGCGCACGACCGGGGACCAGATCCTGGTGCGCACCGGCCGCACGATGACCCCGACGCCGTACGCGATCGCGGTGCGGGCTCAGGTGCACGAGCTGCTGCACCAGGTTCAGGGCGTGCTGGCACCGAGCCGTGAACTCGATCTGGCAACGCTGGAGCGCACCTTCACGCTCCGCTGGCACGATTCCCTGGTCGCCCTGAGCGGCCCTGCACTGCTCGCGGCCGTGCGCGAAGAGGCGCCGGGCGTGCGCTTGCGCTTCGTCGCGGAATCGAGCGTCGACACCCCGGAGTTGCGGCGCGGCGAGGTCGACCTGGAGGCGAACGCCAACCGGCCGAGCGCACCGGACGTCCGCGCCGAGAACGTGGGCGAGTCCCGTCTCGTCGTCGTGGTGAGGCGGGGGCACCCCCTCACCGGTGGCGGGACCGTCACCGCGGAGCGGTACGCCGCCGCCGAGCACGTCACCGTCTCGCGACGCGGAAACCTCGGCAACGCCCTCGACGACGCCCTCGCCGGGCTCGGCCTCACCCGCCGGGTGGTGGCGACCGCGCCCACGGAGGCGGCCGCGGTGGGGTTCGCGCGCGGCTCCGATCTCGTGATCACCGTTCCCGAGGCCACCACCCGGTCCGCGGTCGCCGACCTCGGCCTGGTCGTGCTCCCCCTCCCGCTCGAACTACCCTCGGCGACGGTGTACTTGTCGTGGCATCAGCGCTACGACACCGACCAGGCCCACGCCTGGCTGCGCGGTCTGGCGCGAACCGCGCTGGCCACGGGCGGGGCGTCGTCGTAGTCGGCGCCGCCCGGCCGCCCCACCGTACGGTGCTTCAGGAGGCCGTCGCGGGGACGAGGTGGTCGAGCCCCTGCGCGCTGCCCGTCGCGGCCTCGATCGAGCGCGGCAGCATGACGCTCTCGTAGGCGCGGACGGCGTCGTCGACGCCGGACTCGGCCACGAGGGCGTGGGCGAGGTCGGCGCCGTCGAGCATGGCGAGGTTGGCGCCCAGCCCGACGGGTGGCATCAGGTGCGCGGCGTCGCCGAGCAGTGTGACGCCGGGGACGTGCTCCCAGGTGTGCGCGGCGGGCAGGACGAACAGGGACCGGTGGACGAACCCGCGGTCGCCGTTGCGCAGGAGGTAGCGCAGGCTCTCGTCCCAGTCGTCGAACAGCCTCAACAGATGTTCCTGCACGGCCCGTTGGTCGCCGAGGTCGACACCGGCGGCCTCGTGCCAGTCCTCGGGCGCGCGGAGCGCGATGTAGGCGCGGATGTGGCCGTTGCTGTTGCGCTGGGCGACCAGGGACCTGCCGGCGCCCTTCGCCAGCATCGACCCGTTGCCGACCAGCTGCGCGAGGTCGGGATGGCGGGTGTCGCAGTCGTCGAATCCGGCCTCGACGAAGGTGACGCCGGTGTAGGCGGGTACGGCGGGTGACAGGGCCGGGCGCACCCGGGACCAGGCGCCGTCGGCACCGACCACCAGGTCGAAGTCCTCGGCGGTGCCGTCGCCGTAGTGCAGCCGGCAGGTGCCGTCCGCCAGCGGGGTGACGCCGGTGACGGCACGGTCCCACCGCACCGTGCCCTCGGTGAGCGAGTCCAGGAGCAGACCGCGCAGCTGGCCTCGGTCGATCTCCGGTCGGCCGCCGTCGGCGGAGGGCCCCTGCTGTGCCAGGAGGGCGGCGGTGGCGAAGTCGAGCACGCGCCACTCGTCTCCTTCGGGGCGGGCGAGGGCGTGGAACCGGTCGAGGAGCCCCGCCGCACCGAGCGCGGCCTGCCCGGTGCCGGGATGCATGTCGAGGGAGCCGCCCTGCGGGCGGGAAGCGGCGGATGCCTCGCGTTCGAGGACGGTGACGGAGCGGCCGTGCTGCTGGAGGACTCGGGCGCAGGTGAGGCCGCCGAGGCCGGCGCCGACGATGGCGATGCGGGGATCACGGGCAGAGTGCATGGAAGTGCCCCTCGGGAGGTGGGTCGGTCGCCGGGTGGCCCGGCGCATCACCAAGAAACCACACTCGCTCAATAAGTGCAATGACTACACTTTTGCAGCGAATGCACTTCGAGGTACGGTGGGCGGGTGACCGAACCGACCGGGCGCCGCGAGCGCAAGAAGGCCCAGACCCGCCAGTCCCTGGCCGACGCCGCACTCGAACTCTTCCTCGAACGCGGCTACGACCAGGTCGGCGTCAAGGACGTCGCCGACCACGCCGACGTCTCGGTGACCACCCTGTTCAAACACTTCTCCGGCAAGGAAGCCCTGGTCTTCGACCAGGACGACGAACTGGAGGCAGAACTCGTCGCCGCCGTGCGCGACCGCACCCCCGGCACGTCGGTCCCCCAGGCCCTCCGCGAGCACATGCTGCGGAAGCAGACCCAGCTCGCCGTCCACGCCACCGACCCGCGGTTCGCCGACTTCACGCGCCTGGTGCAGGAGACCCCCGCCCTGTGCGACTACGCCCAGCGCATGTGGACGCGCCACGAAGCGGCCCTGGCCAGGGCCGTCGCCGAGGCGGTGGGCGCGCCCGAGGACGACGTCAGCTGCGCCGCCCTGGCCCGCTTCGCCCTGGAGGCCCGCAGCCTCGTCCTGCGGCACGCCGACCCGCGCCGAGCCGCCGACGAGGCCTTCGCGCTGCTCGAACACGGCTGGGCGGCCGCCCACCCGGGCGCCTGACCGGGGTGCGTGGCTGGATGCGGACCCGGGCCGCTCGCTCGGCCGGTGGGGCAACCGGGCGGCGGGTGCGCTCGGTCGGTGCTCCGGGCCGGGCCGGGCCGGGCCGCGGTCAGCTGTCCGCCCGCGGGTCCGCACCGCGGTCGCGGTGGCTGGTGTCGCAGAACGGTTAGCGGCGGCTGCGGCGGCAGGTGCACAGGGCCGTGACCGGACGGTCTGCCCGGATGCTCCGACCGTCGGGGAGCGGTGGCGGCCGGGTCCGCCAGCGAGGACTGCACGATCAGCAGCACGCCGCCCGGGGCGAGCAGCGGTGGTGCCTGGCGGCAGATGCGCTCCAGCAGGAGCCGCCCGGTGGGCCCGGCGTCCCAGGCCCGCGCGATGCCGTGCCGGGGCGCGTGGGCCGCAGCCGCGGGGACGTAGGGCGGGTTGGTGGAGAGCACCCGGGAGGCCGGCGCCACCTGGGCCGACCTCGCCCACCCGATGGGCGTGGCCAGCCGACAGGCCGCTGAGAACCGCTACCTGCGCCTCAAGCCCGCCACCGCCGACGCTTCGCGGTCCGGTACCGGCGCGAAACGGGTCAAGGCCGTCCGCGACCGGCGGGCCGCCGACCGATCGGTCACCGTCCGGGCCCGCGACCACGCCGCCGAGCTGCGGATCCTCGCCGCCCGGATCACCATGGCCGCACTCGCTCCCCGTGCCCGTCCCGCCCAGGCCGCCCTGACCGCCGCCCTCGGCGCCACCGACCTGATAGAGCCCCTCGCCGCCGTCCGCCCCCACCTCGGCGCCGACCACCGTGACCTCGCCACTCGCCTCGACGCCCTCACCCACCACACCACCCAGCTCCGCGATGACAGCGACCGACGCCGCGCCTGACCCTGTCGCCGCCGCCGAAAGGCGCTGGCAGGACCTCCTGGACCGGATCCACGACCTCGAAGCACGCGTGGCCACCACCACGAGCACCGTCAACGCCGCCCTCGACCACCACCTCGCCCGCCTCGACGCCCTGCGTCACCACCTCACCCACCCCGACTGGCCACCGTCCACGGAAGTCCGGGACCCAACCGATGCGGCACCGCTGCAACTCGTCCGGGCGACTGCTCCGGCCGATTCTGCGGAAGAGGCCGCGTTGTGCGAGCCCGCCGGATCCAAGAGCGACGGAGCGGACGATGAAGTTGCACGATGAACTGCCGGTCGACCACCGGCTGTCCCAGGTCTACCGGGTCGGGGCCGGTCTCTGCGGCGCGGCCCTGTTGGTGTTCGGGTGTCTCGGCTTTGCCGACGGGCTGTCCTTCTTCAGCACCTCGGGGGAGACGATCGCCGGTCTGTCCAGCAACGGGCTGCTCAGCCTCGTCTCGGTGGTCACGGCCGCCGTCCTCGTCGGCGGAGCGGCGATCGGCGGAAACACCGCTTCCACGATCAACATCACCGTGGGCACGCTGTTCGTCCTCAGTGGTTTCGTGAACCTGGCGGTGCTGGACTCGTCGGCCAACGTCCTGGCCTTCCGGATCCAGAACGTGCTGTTCAGCTTCGTGATGGGGCTGGTGATCGCCACCTTCGGCATGTACGGGCGGGTGAGCGCAAAGCTGCCGCTCGACAACCCCTACTGGCGCCACCGCCACCCCCGATCGGCCGGTCGCAACGGCTCCGAGGGACTGTCCGACGGGCCGGGGCGACCCGCCCTGCCGGGGCGTCCGGCGTGAGCACGCCGTGCCCGCACTGAACGTTCGGCGATCGTGCGGGGGGGGGGGGGGGGGGGCGCCCGGGGGCGCGGGCGCCCCGCGCGGGGGGGCCCCCGCGCGCCCGCCCC
>NZ_JBHYGR010000131.1:0-20091 GCF_042738155.1 Kitasatospora sp. NPDC059088
ACTTATTTTTATTAACACCGAGTGGGATGGCGGGGGGTCCCCCCGGGGGGGGGGGGCGCGCGGGCGTGGGGGGGGCGCCGGGGGCCACGCGCGCCCCCCGGTCCGGCGGCGCGGTCGGCGCGCCGTCGGTGGGGAACGGACACGCTGGCCCGCGGCGGGGCACCCGCGCGGGCAGGAATGGGAGCAGTCAATGACACGATGCCGACTGTGCGGCTCGACGGCGATGGGGAGCGTCGTCGACCTGGGGGCGACCCCGCCGTGCGAGAGCTTCCTCGCCGCCGACCAGTTGGACCGGCCGGAGCCGGCGTACCCGCTGCACCTGCGGGTCTGCACGGACTGCTGGCTGGCGCAGATCCCGCCGCTGATCACGCCCGAGGAGACCTTCCAGGAGTACGCGTACTTCTCCTCCTTCTCGACCTCCTGGGTGGAGCACGCCCGAGGCTTCGTCGCCGGGGCGGTGGAGCGGCTGGGGCTGGGCGCCGACGCCTTCGTGGTCGAGGTGGCCAGCAACGACGGCTACCTGCTGCGGCACGTGGTGGAGCGCGGGATCCGCTGCCTGGGCGTCGAACCGTCGGTGAACGTCGGCGCCGCCGCGCGCGAGGCCGGGGTGCCCACCCTCACCGCGTTCCTGGACCCGGACACCGGCGCGGACGTCCGCGCCGAACACGGCCCGGCGGACCTGGTGGTGGCCAACAACGTCTACGCCCACATCCCCGACGTGGTCGGCTTCACCCGGGGGCTGCGCGCCCTGGTCGCCGACGACGGCTGGGTCTCGATCGAGGTGCAGCACCTGCTGACCCTGATCGAGGAGAACCAGTACGACACCATCTACCACGAGCACTTCCAGTACTACACGGTCGCCTCCGCGATCCGGGCGCTGGCCAGCGGCGGGCTCACCCTGGTCGACGTCGAGCTGCTGCCCACCCACGGCGGCTCGATCCGGCTGTGGGCCCGGCCGGCCGAGGCGGCGGGCGAGCCGACCCCGCGGGTGGCCGACGTGCTGGCCCGGGAGAAGGCCGCCGGGCTCCAGGAGCTGGCCGGCTACACCGAGTTCTCGGCCCGGGTCGCCAAGGTCCGCCGGGACCTGCTGACCTTCCTGATCGGGGTGGCCGAGCGCGGCGAGAGCGTCGTCGGCTACGGCGCCCCCGGCAAGGGCAACACCCTGCTCAACCACTGCGGCATCCGGCCCGACCTGCTCCCGTACACCGTCGACCGGAACCCGTACAAGCACGGCCGGTTCACCCCGGGCACCCGCATCCCGATCCTGGCGCCCGAGCAGATCGCCGCCGACCGGCCGGACTACGTGCTGGTCCTGCCGTGGAACCTGCGGGCCGAACTGGTCGAGCAGTTGTCCTTCGTGCACGAGTGGGGCGGCCGCCTGGTCTTCCCCATCCCGGAACTCAGCATCGTCGAGGGGGAGCGGTGAAGGTCGTCCTGTTCTGCGGCGGTTACGGGCTGCGGATGCGCAGCGGAGCCTCCGACGACGTGCCCAAGCCGATGGCGATGGTCGGCCCCCGGCCGCTGATCTGGCACGTGATGCGCTACTACGCCTACTACGGGCACACCGAGTTCATCCTCTGCCTCGGCTACGGCGCCCACCACATCAAGGACTTCTTCCTCAACTACCAGGAGACGACGTCCAACGACTTCGTGCTGCGGGGCGGGCGCACGGAACTGCTGTCGACCGACATCGCCTCCTGGACGATCACCTTCGCGCAGACCGGCATCGAGTCGCCGATCGGCGAGCGGCTGCGCCGGGTGCGCCACCACCTGGACGGCGACGAGATGTTCCTCGCCAACTACGCCGACGTGCTCACCGACGCGCCGCTGCCGGAGATGATCGACCGCTTCGCCGAGCGGGACGCCGGGGCGTCGATGATGGTGGTGCCGCCGCAGTCCTCCTTCCACTGCGTGGACCTGGGCGAGGACGGCCTGGTCGGGGGCATCACCGCGGTCAGCGACATGCCGCTGTGGGAGAACGGCGGGTACTTCGTGCTCCGCCAGGAGATCTTCGACCACATCCCGGAGAACGGCGACCTGGTCGCCGACGGCTGCACCGAACTCGCCAAGCGCGGCCGCCTGGTGGCCCACCAGCACCGCGGCTTCTGGAAGCCCACCGACACCGTGAAGGAGCGGGCCGCCCTGGACGCCGCCTACGCCCACGGCGACCGCCCCTGGGCCGTCTGGGAGCGGGACGGGGTCGCGGTGAGGCCCTCGTGATCCGGCTCGGCCCCGGGCCGCTGGAGCGGATCGCCGCCGTCGGCGCGCACTGCGACGACATCGCCATCGGCGCCGGCGGCACGCTGCTGACGCTGTGCGAGGCGCGTCCCGGGCTGCGGGTGGACGCGCTGGTGCTCTCCGGCGGCGGCAGCGCCCGGGAGCAGGAGGAGCAGGCCGCGCTGGCCGCCTTCTGCCCCGGCGCCGACCTGCGGCTGACCGTGCTCAAGCTGCCGGACGGCCGGCTGCCCGCGCACTGGGAGGAGGCCAAGGCCGCCGTCGAGGAACTGCGCGGGCGCACCGACCCGCAGCTGGTCCTCGCCCCGCGCACCGCCGACGCCCACCAGGACCACCGCGGCCTGGCCCGGCTGGTCCCCACCGCGTTCCGCGACCACCTGGTGCTCGGCTACGAGATCGTCAAGTGGGACGCCGACCTCGGCCGCCCGACGGCCTACCAGCCGCTGAGCCCGGAGACCGCCGAACGCAAGGTGCGGCTGCTGCAGGAGCACTACCCCTCGCAGCGGCACCGCCCCTGGTACGACCGGGAGGCCTTCCTCGGGCTCGCCCGGATCCGCGGCATCGAATGCCACGCCCGCTACGCGGAAGCCTTCGACGCCACCAAAGTCACTCTCAACCTGGGGGGTTGAACCATGCGCGTACTGCTGACCGGACACCAGGGCTACCTGGGCACCGTGATGGCCCCGGTGCTCGCCGCCGCCGGCCACGACGTCGTCGGCCTGGACGCCGGCCTGTTCGCGGAGTGCGTCCTCGGCCCGAAGCCCGCGGACCCGCCGGGCCGGCGGGTGGACCTGCGCGACGTGACCGCCGAGCACGTGGCCGGGGTGGACGCCGTGATCCACCTGGCCGCGCTCTCCAACGACCCGCTCGGCTCGCTGGCGCCGGACCTCACCTACGACATCAACCACCACGCCTCGGTGCGGCTGGCCGAGCTGGCCCGCGAGGCCGGGGTGAAGCGCTTCCTGTACGCCTCGACCTGCTCCGTCTACGGCGCGGCCGGCGGCGACGAGCTGGTGACCGAGGACGCCCCGCTGCGCCCGGTGACCCCGTACGCGGAGTCCAAGGTGCGCGTGGAGGACGACCTGCACGCCCTGGCCGACGGCGACTTCAGCCCGGTGTACATGCGCAACGCCACCGCCTTCGGCTACTCGCCCCGGCTGCGCGCCGACATCGTGCTGAACAACCTGGTCGGCCACGCGCTGCTCTCCGGCGAGGTGCTGGTGCTCTCCGACGGCACCCCCTGGCGCCCGCTGGTGCACGCCGCCGACATCGCCCGGGCCTTCACGGCCGCGCTGGAGGCACCGCGCGAGGCGGTGCACGACCGGGCCTTCAACATCGGCAGCGAGGCCAACAACGTCACGGTCGCCGAGATCGCCGAGCAGGTCGCCGAGGCGGTGGCCGGCGCCCAGGTGGTGATCACCGGCGAGAACGGCGCCGACCCGCGCTCCTACCGGGTGGACTTCTCCCGGTTCCGGGCCGCCCTGCCCGGCTTCGACTGCGAGTGGACGGTCAAGCAGGGCGCGGTCGAACTCGCCGAGGCCTACCGGAAGTTCGGGCTGACCAGGGAGGACTTCGAGCGGCGGTTCACCCGGCTGGCGGTGCTCCGCGAGGCCACCGGCGCCGGCGCCGTCGACGACACCCTGCGGTGGCGCCGGTGACCGGGGTCGGGGAGCGGATGCACGCCCTGGTGGAGCGGCTGTACCCGCTCCGCCGGAGCATCACCGGCGACGGGGTGCGCGCCACCCTGGACGTCGTCGGCGAGTACCTCCCGCTGACGGTGCACGAGGTGCCGACCGGGACGCAGGTGCTCGACTGGACGGTGCCCCAGGAGTGGAACGTCCGGGACGCCTACGTCGCCGACGCCGCGGGCCGCCGGGTCGTCGACCTCGCCGCGTCCAGCCTGCACGTGCTGGGCTACAGCGTGCCGGTCGCGGCCACCATGCCGCTGAGCGAGCTGCGCCCGCACCTGCACACCCTGCCGGACCACCCCACCTGGGTGCCCTACCGCACCAGCTACTACACCCCGGAGTGGGGGTTCTGCCTGGCCCAGGAGACCTTGGACGCGCTGCCCGAGGGCGACTACGAGGTGCGGATCGACTCCACCCTCGCGGACGGCCACCTCACCTACGCCGAGCACGTCGTCCCCGGGCAGGTCGCCGACGAGGTGCTGGTCTCCTGCCACGTCTGCCACCCCGCGCTGGCCAACGACAACCTGGCCGGCATCGCGGTGGCGACCTTCCTGGCCCGCGAACTGGTGGAGCGGACGCCGTACTACACCTACCGCTTCGTCTTCGCCCCGGGCACCATCGGGGCGATCACCTGGCTGGCCCGCAACCGGGAGCGGGTGGACCGGGTCAAGCACGGCCTGGTGCTGGCCTGCGCCGGGGACCGGGGGCAGCTGACGTACAAGCAGAGCCGGCGCGGCGACGCGGAGATCGACCGGGTGCTGCGGCACGTCCTGCGCACCTCCGAACGCCCGCACCGGGTCACCGAGTTCACGCCGTACGGCTACGACGAGCGGCAGTACTGCTCGCCCGGGTTCGACCTCGGCGTGGGCTCGCTCAGCCGGACCCCGTACGCCGGGTACCCCGAGTACCACACCTCGGCGGACGACCTGGACTTCGTGCGGCCCGAGGCGATGGCGGACACCCTCGCGGTCTGCCGGGAGGCCTTCGCCGTGCTCGACCGCAACCGGCGCTACCTCAACCTCAGCCCCTACGGCGAACCGCAGTTGGGCCGGCGCGGGCTGTACGACTCGCTCGGCGGGCGCAGCGACGCCAAGCAGGCCCAGCTGGCCATGCTGTGGGTGCTCAGCCTCGCCGACGGCGAGCACGGCCTGCTGGACGTGGCCGAGCGCTCCGGGCTGCCGTTCGACACCGTCGCCGCCGCGGCCGACGCCCTGCGGGGCGCCGGGCTGATCAAGGCGTGACGCCGATGACCACCGAGGAGGTGAGGACGGCGGCACCGGCGGGCCGGGACGGGGCGCCGGCCCGGCCCGCCGGGCGGGGCGTGCTCGGCCGGGTGTCCTGGGGGCTGGCCGACCAGGCGGTCACCAGCATGATCAACTTCGCGGTGGGCATCTACGTCGCCCGGGAGCTGGGACTGCACGCGTTCGGCGTGTTCAGCCTGGCCTGGCTGACCTACGGCGTGGTGCTCAACGTCTCCCGCGGGCTGGCCACCGACCCGCTGATGGTGCGGTTCAGCGGCGTGCCGGAGGCGACCTGGCGCGCCGCGGCGGCCCGGTCCTCCGGCACCGCGCTCGCCGTCGGCGCCACCCTCGGCGCCGTCTGCCTGCTGGTCGGGCTCGGCCTCGGCGGCGACGTGGGGCCCGCGTTCGCGAGCCTCGGCCTCGCCCTGCCGGCGCTGCTGCTCCAGGACTCCCGGCGGTTCGCCTTCTTCGCCGCCGGCACCGGGCGGAAGGCCTTCGCCAACGACCTGGTGCAGGGCCTCGCGCTGATCCCGGCCATGATGGTGGCGGCCCGGGTGGGCACCGTGGCCGCCTTCCTGCTGGCCTGGGGCGCCGCCGCGGCGGCCGCCGCCGGGTACGGCTTCCTCCAGTCCGGCGTCCGGCCCCGGGTCACCCAGGCCCGCGGCTGGCTGCGCGAACAGCGCGACCTCGGCAGCCGCTACCTGGTCGAGAACGTCAGCCTCAGCGGCGCCGGCCAGCTGCGGGCGTACGGGCTCGGTGCGATCGTCGGCGTCGGGGCGGTCGGTGCCGTCCGGGGCGCCGAACTCCTCCAGGGGCCGTTCCTCGCCCTGCTGATGGGGCTCTCCCTGGTCACCGTGGCGGAGGCCGCCCGAGTCCTGCGGCAGACACCGCGCCGGCTCGGCCGGTTCTGCCTGCTGCTCGGCGGCGGACAGGCCGGCGCCGCCCTGCTGTGGGGCTCGGCGCTGCTGCTGATGCCCGACCGGGCCGGACAGTTCGTCCTCGGCGACGTCTGGCACTCCGCCTCGCCGCTCATCCTCCCCGCCACCCTCGGCGTCGCGGGCGCCGGCCTCGGCAGCGGCGCGGCCGCCGGGCTGCGCGCCCTCGCCGCCGCCCGGCGCAGCCTGCGCTGCCAACTCTTCGCCTCCGCCTGCTACCTGGGCGGCGGGCTCGGCGGCGCCGCCGCGGCCGGCACCGTCGGCTCCGCCTGGGGCGTCGCCACCGCCACCGCCTGCGGCGCCGCCGTCTGGTGGCTCCAACTGCGCGCCGCCCTGCGCGAGCACCACCGCACCCCCGTCCCCGAAACGGTGGACGACACCCCCGAAGTGAGGACGCCTTGACCGCCGTTCCCCGACTGAGCATCGGCCTGCCCGTCTACAACGGCCAGGAGTACCTCGCCGAGTCGCTCGACGCCCTGCTCGGCCAGACCTACCAGGACTTCGAACTGGTCATCTCCGACAACGCCTCGACCGACGCCACCGAGTCCATCTGCCGCGAGTACGCCGCGCAGGACTCCCGGATCCGCTACCTCCGGCTGCCCCGGAACATCGGCGCCGCGCCCAACCACAACTACGTCTTCAACCAGTGCCGCGGCGAACTCTTCAAGTGGGCCTCGCACGACGACCTCTACGCCCGGGACCTCCTGCTGCGCTGCGTCGAGGCGCTGGACGACCGGCCCGAGGTCATCCTCGCCCACTCCGGCCAGGCGGTCATCGACGAGCACGGCCGGGTGAAGGTCCCCTACGCGTACGGCCTCGCCACCGACTCCCCGCGCGCCCCGGAGCGCTTCCGCAGCCTGCTGTTCGAGCCCGGCGGCGACGACTTCTACGGGGTGATGCGGGCCGACGTGCTGCGCCGGGTCAAGCCGCACGACAGCTACCACCACGCCGACCGGACCTTCGTCGCCGAGATCACCCTGCACGGCCCCTTCCACCAGGTGCCGGAACTGCTCTACTTCCGCCGTGACCACCCCACCCGGGCCGAGCGGGCCAACCCCTCCAAGCGCTCCCGCTGCGTCAACCTGGACCCGCGCCGGGCCGGGCCGCTGCACCCCACGCCCCGGCTGCTCGCCGAGTACGTCTGGGGCTTCGCCGCGGCCGTCCGCCGGGCGCCGCTGTCCACCGCCGACCGGCGGGCCTGCTACGGCCACCTGGCCGCCTGGATGACCAGCCGGGCCCGGCCGGGCGCCGGCGAACGGGTCGAGGACCGCACCCCCGTGCCGTCCTCGGACGGCTCCGCCGCCTCCGTCGACGACCTGGTGGCCGGACGCGGGGGGAGGCGGGCATGACCGCGCGAACCCCGGTGCGCGTCGGGGTGTTCGGCCTGCTCGGCTCCGGCAACCTCGGCAACGACGGCTCGCTGGAGGCCGTACTCGGCCACCTCCGGGCCGAGCACCCGGACGCCGCGGTGGACGCGCTCTGCGGCGGCCCCGAGGTGGTCACCGCCCGCTACCGCATCCCCGCCACCCGGCTGCACTGGTACCGCGGCGAGTACCGCACCGCCTCCCGGGCCGGTGCCGTCCTCGGCAAGGGCCTGGGCAAGCTCGTCGACGCCGCCCGCACCGCCGCCTGGGTGCGCCGGCACGACGTGGTGATCGTCCCGGGCATGGGGGTCCTGGAGGCCACCCTGCCGCTGCGCCCCTGGGGCTTCCCGTACGCGCTGTTCCTGCTCTGCGCCTCCGGCCGGCTGCTGCGCACCCCGGTGGCGCTGGTCGGCGTCGGCGCCGCCCGGATCGGCAACCCGGCCACCCGGGCGCTGGTGCGCTGGTCCGCCCGGCTGGCCGCGCACCGCTCGTACCGGGACGAGCTGTCCCGCGACGCCATGCGGGCGATGGGCGTGGACACGGCACGCGACGCCGTGCATCCGGACATCGCCTTCGCCCTCCCGGCACCACCCGCCACCGGCTCCCCCGACGGGCGGGTCTGCGTCGGCGTCATGGACTTCCACGGCGGCGACGACGACCGTGCCCGGGCCGAGCAGATCCACCGGCAGTACCTCGACGGCACCACCCGCTTCGTCCGCGCGCTGGTCGAGGACGGCCGGCCGGTCCGGCTGCTCACCGGCGACGCGGTCGACGCCCGGGTGGTCGCCGCGATCGTCGAGGCCGTCGACTCCCCGCTGGTCACCGTCTCCGGGGCCGCCTCGCTGGCCGAGCTGATGGCCGAGACCGCCGCCGCCGACGCCGTGGTGGCCACCAGGTACCACAACCTGGTCTGCGCGCTGCGGACCGGCACCCCGACGCTCGCCCTCAGCTACGCGGCCAAGAGCGACGCGCTGATGGCCCGGATGGGGCTGGGGGAGTACTGCCACCCGGCCCGCGAGGTCGACGCCGACCGGCTGATCGAGCAGTTCCGGGAGCTGGAGAAGCACGCGACGGAGCTGCGGCAGACCCTCGCCGAGCGGAACCTGACGGCCACCCGCCGGCTCGACCACCAGTTCACCGCCCTGACCACGGCCGTCTTCCCGACCGCCGACTGACACCTTACGGAGACCTCATGAAGGCGACCGAAGTCCCGGCGATCGCCGGCGCCTACCTCTTCGAACCGACCCCCTACGCCGACGAACGCGGCTTCTTCTGCCGCACCTTCGACGCCGAGGTGCTCCGCTCGGTGGGCATCGACCCCGACGCCTTCGTCCAACACAGCGTCTCCCGTTCGGTGCGGGGCGTGCTGCGCGGCCTGCACCTGCGCTCCGGCGCCGGGGAGGCGAAGATCGTGCGCTGCTCGCACGGGGAGGTGTTCGACGTGGTCGTGGACCTGCGCCCCGACTCGCCGACCTACCGCAACGTGGCCACCTTCGAGCTCTCCGGCGAGACCCAGGCCAGCGTCTACATCCCGGCCGGGTGCGCGCACGGCTTCCAGGCGCTCACCGACGCCGACGTCTCGTACCGGATCGACCGCCCGCACGACCCGAGCGAGGACGTCACCATCGCCTTCGACGACCCGGAGCTGGCCGTCCCCTGGCCGCTGCCGGCCGAGTCGGTGTCCAAGCGGGACCGGGAGGCGCCGAGCCTCGCCGAGGTCCTGCGCACGGAGGAGAACTGAGCGCCGTGACCGTCGACTTCACTCTTCCGAAATCCCGGGCGGCCAACGAGCGGCTGCACGCCCTGATCCCCGGCGGCGCCCACACCTACGCCAAGGGCGACGACCAGTACCCCGAGCACCTGGCCCCGGTCATCAGCCACGGCCGCGGCGCCCACGTCTGGGACGTCGACGGCAACCGCTACGTCGAGTACGGCTCCGGCCTGCGCTCCGTCAGCCTCGGCCACGCCCACCCGCGGGTGACCGAGGCCGTCCGGCGGGAGCTCGACCGGGGCAGCAACTTCACCCGCCCGTCCATCCTCGAACTCGAGGCCGCGGAACGCTTCCTGGACACCGTGCCCACCGCCGAGATGGTCAAGTTCGCCAAGAACGGCTCCGATGTCACCACCGCCGCCGTGCGCCTCGCCCGCGCCGTGACCGGGCGGACCCTGGTGGCCGTCTGCGGCGACCACCCGTTCTTCTCGGTCGACGACTGGTTCATCGGCACCACCCCGATGGACGCCGGGATCCCTTCGGCGATCACCGACCTCACCGTCTCCTTCCCCTACGGCGATCTCTCCGCCACCGAGGAACTGCTCACCCGCCACCGCGGCGAGATCGCCTGCCTGGTCCTCGAACCCGCCGGACACGCCGAGCCGCCGCCCGGCTACCTGGCCGGCCTGCGCGAACTCGCCGACCGGCACGGCTGCCTGCTGGTCTTCGACGAGATGATCACCGGGCTGCGCTGGTCCCCGGCGGGCGCCCAGGGCCTCTACGGCGTCGCCCCCGACCTCTCCACCTTCGGCAAGGCGCTCGGCAACGGCTTCGCCGTCTCCGCGCTCGCCGGGCGCCGCGACCTGATGGAACACGGCGGGCTGCACCACCCCGGCGACCGGGTGTTCCTGCTCTCCACCACCCACGGCGCCGAGACCCACGCGCTGGCCGCCGCGATGGCCGTCCAGACCACGTACGTCGAGGAGGGCATCACCGCCCGGCTGCACGCCCTCGGCGACCAACTCGCCGCCGGCGTACGGGAGGCCGCCGCCGGCATGGGCGTCGCCGACCACGTGCTGGTCCGGGGCCGGGCCAGCAACCTGGTCTTCGCCACCCTCGACGAACTGGGGCAGCCCTCCCAGCCCTACCGCACCCTCTTCCTGCGCCAACTCCTCGCCGGCGGGGTACTGGCCCCCTCCTTCGTGGTGAGCAGCGCCCTGACGGACGCCGACATCGCCCACACCATCGACGCCGTCTCCGCCGCCTGCGCCGTCTACCGCAAGGCCCTCGACGCCGGCGACCCCACCCCCTGGCTCGGCGGCCGCCCGGTCAAGCCGGTCTTCCGGCAGCGGGTCTGAGCTACGTCGGGTCACCGGGCGCCGACCGGGCCGCCAGCCGGTCGGCGGCCCGGTCCACCAGCCATCCGGCGGGCGGTACCAGTGCCAGGGCGGTGCAGCCGCCGGCCAGGGTGTCGGTCGCGTAGTGCGCGCCCAGGGCTACCTGGGCCCAGGCCATGGCCGCCCCGGCGACCGCCACTGCGGCCAGCACCGGGAGCGGGCGGGCGTTCGGGCCCGCTGCGAGCAGTGCGAGGACGAGGGTCACTGCCGTCAGGAAAGCGGTGTGCCCGCTCGGGTAGGAGAGGTTGGCGTCGCCGTGGATGGTGCGGCCCACCAGGTGCTTGAGCAGCGTCGCCGCCAGCACCGGCAGGGCGACGCCGACGACCGCGAACACCGCGGCGCGGGGGCGCCGGAGCAGCAGGCAGCCCGCCGCCACGGCTCCGACCAGCAGCGCGGCGCCCAGCGGTTCCCCCAGGGAGTCCAGGCCGCGGGCGGCGTAGCGCCACGGCGGTTCCACCCCGTACACCGCGTCCTGGATCCGCCCGTCCACCGGGCCGGGCTCGCCCTTTCCCGCGTACCAGGCCCCGAGCAGGACCACCACCAGTGCGGCGAGCCCCGAGGCGAGTCCGAGCCACCCGTGCAGCACCACCAGCGGCGGCTCCGCGCGCCCGGCCGGTGCGGCCTCGCCCCGACGGACGCGTTCGCGCGTGGTGCCGGTGCCCGGTCCGTTGCGGTCGGCCGATCCCACGCGCGCCCCCGTCGTGTCCAGGTGTCGTCCGGTCGCGGCGAGAGGATGACGGAGCGTCAGATCATGCTTTCCGTACGCCACTTGCCCGGATGGTCGGGGTCCAGGATACGGGTGCGCTACCCGCCCAGCACCCCGTTCGCCCGCAGGGCGGCGATGCGGGTGGCGGGGTAGCCGAGGGCGCGCAGGGCGGAGTCGGTGTGGGCGCCCAGCTCGGGGACGGGCCCCATCGGGAGTTCGACCTCCGCGAAGTCGAACGGGGGCAGCAGGGAGCGGACCTCGCCGGCCGGGGTGGCCACCGGGCGCCAGCGGTCGCGGGCGGCGAGCTGGGGGTGGTGCAGCAGGTCGCCGATGCCGTTCAGCCGGGCCGAGGCGATCGCGAGGGCGTCCAGGCGCTTGACGGCCTCCTCGGCCGTCATGGTCGCCGTCCGGCCGCCCACCAGCGCGTCGACCAGCCGGCGGCGCCGCACCCGGGCGACGTTGGTCGCCCACTCGGGGTGGTCGGCGAGGTCCGGGCGGTCCAGGAAGCCGGTGGCGAGCCGGGACCACTCGCGGTCGTTCTGGATGCCGATCATGACCTCGTGGCCGTCGGCCGTCGGGTAGGCGTCGTAGGGGGCGATGGCCGGGTGGGAGAGTCCGGCGCGGCCCGGTGCCCGCCCGGTGCCCTGGGTGTGTTGGAGCTGGTGGCCCAGCCACTCGGCGGTCGCCTCGAACATCGACACCTCGATCGCGGTGCCGCGTCCGCTGCCGGCCCGGCCGAGCAGGGCGGCGAGCGTCGCCGTCAGGGCGTACATCCCGGCGGCGATGTCCGAGGTGGGCACGCCGGTCTTGGCGGGCCGCTCCGGCTGGCCGGTCACCGAGGCGAGCCCGGACTCGCACTGGATCAGCATGTCGTAGGCGCGCTTGTCCCGGTACGGGCCGCCGGTGCCGTAGCCGGACAGGTCGACGGTGACCAACCGGGGGTGCCGGGCCCGCAGTTCGGCGGAGCCGAAGCCGAGCCGGGCGGCCGCCCCGGGGGCCAGGTTCTGCAGGAAGACGTCCGCGCCGGCCACCAGGTCGGCCAGCACGGCGCGGCCCTCGGGCGCCTTGAGGTCGAGGACGACCGACTCCTTGCCGCGGTTCAGCCAGACGAAGTGGCTGGCCAGGCCGTTGACGCTGCGGTCGTACCCGCGCGCGAAGTCGCCGCCGTCCGGGCGCTCGATCTTCACCACCCGGGCGCCCAGGTCGCACAGGTGCCGGGTGGCCAGCGGCGCGGCCACCGCCTGTTCCAGCGCGATCACCGTGGTGCCGGTCAGCGGCAGCGACATCCGGACTCCCTCCCTGGCGGATCCCCGAGCCCTACCCGCCCCCGGCGGCGTTCAGTCAGCGGTGTTCGGTCAGCAGCGCTCCGGCAGGCCCGGGTCCGGCGCGGGGGACGCCTCGTCCAGCCCGGTGAGGGCGTCGCGCAGCGCCGCCCTGGTGGTGATGCCCAGCTTGGGGAAGATCCGGTACAGGTGGGCGCTGACGGTCCGGGGGGACAGCCGGGTCTGCTCGCCGATCTCCTTGTTGGTCAGGCCGCCCGCGGCCAGGTCGGCGATCCGGCGCTCCTGCCAGGTCAGCAGGCTCGCGGTGCGCGCCGCCGGCCGGGTCGGGACGCCGCCGACCCGTAGTTCGGCCCGGGCCCGGGCGGCCCAGGCGACCGCGCCCAGCCGCTCGAAGGAGTCGGCGGCCGGGGCGAGGAACTCCCGTGCCACGGTGGCGCCCCGGGCGCGGCGCACCCGGATGCCGTGCGCCAGGCGGATCCGGGCCAGCTCGAACGGGAAGTGTGCCGCGGCCGGGTGGGAGACGGCGTGCGCGTAGGCCCCGGCGGCCTCGTCCTCGTCCTCGGCGGTCATGGCCAGGGCCCCGTGGGTGACCAGGGACAGCCGGGGGGAGACGGCGGGCAGGCCGGCCTCCCGGGCGGCCAGCGCGTGGGCGCGGGCCTGCGCGGTGCGCCCGGAGTGGACGGCGGCCTCGACGAGGTCGAGCAGGGTGCGGGAGGCCTGGTGGGCGTAGGGCTGGAAGGCGCCCGGCGCGGTGATGCCGATGGCCTGGAGGTACGCGCCCTCGTAGTCGCCGTCGCTCAGCGCCGCGGTGGTGCCGGCCGCGTCGGCGAGCTGGGTGAGGAAGCCGATGCCGCGCGGGCGGGCCCAGGCGTCGACCACCGCCTGGAGCTCGCGCGCGGTCGCCGTCTGCCCGCGCATCGCGGCGAGTTGGGCCAGGTAGGCCCGGGTCTGCTGGGCGAACAGCTCGTGCCCGTGCTCGTCGGAGCGCAGCAGGGCCCGCCGTCCGGTCCGTTCGGCGGCCTCCCACTCCCCGACGGCCATCTGGTCCAGCATGATCAGGTGCAGCATCACCATGCCGGTGGAGACCGCGCCGGTCTCCAGCTCGCGGGAGACGACGCGCTGCAGGTGCGGGCGGAGCGGGCTGAGGACGTCGAGGTGGTAGGCGGAGACGGCCAAGCGGGCGACGTCCCAGGGCTCCTGGCCCGGCAGGTCGGCGGCGGCCCGCTCCACCGGTGCGGTCCAGCCGGCGCCGTGGCGGACGACGTCGCTCCAGGTGGCGCTGTAGATCCGGGCCCGCTCGCCGACCCGTTCGCCGAGCGTGGCGAGCAGGGCGTGGGTGCGTTCCCACAGGGTCCGGTCGGCGGCGAACTGGCTGGTGGCGAGCAGCAGGGCGAGCAGCCGGTCCAGCACCTCGGGGTCGTACCCGGCGGTGGGGTCGGCCGCCGAGTCGGCAGTTCCGCCGACCAGCCGTTCGACGGCGGCGGCGATCTGCCGGTGGGTGGAGCGCACGTCGCCGTCCTGGTAGAGCGCCTGGTAGCCGGAGGCCAGTGCGGCGGCGGGGGAGCGGTCGGCGTCGGGCCCGGGGTCGGCCCGCAGGATCCGGCGGGCGTGGCCGAGGCGGGCCGCGTGCCCCGCGATGAACGCCGCGTCGCCGAGCCGCCGGGACCGCTCCGCCGGGTGCTCGCTCAGCTCGGCGGCGCGGGTCAGCCAGGTCACCGCCGTCAGCGCGCCGCCGCGGCGGGTCGCGGACTCGGCGGCGGCCTCCAGGACCCGGGCCACCTCCTCGTCCGGGTCCAGGGTGGCCTCGGCCAGGTGGGCGGCCCGCCGTTCGAGGTTGTCCCGGTGGAGCAGCGCCAGCGTCCGGTGGGCCTCGCGGCGCTGGTTGGGGGTCGCCAGCTGGACGACGCTGGAGCGCACCAGCGGGTGCCGGAAGGCGAACTCACCGGTGGCGGGCTCGATCACCAGCAGGCCGCGGGCGACGGCCTCGTCGGCGTCGCGCATCCGGTACCGGCCGGCGGGGCCCGCCGCGTCGCCGGGTCCGGCCGCGACGCCGTCGAGGGCGCCCTTGAGCAACTCGGCCCGGACGGCGGCGTCCAGGGCGGCGATCCGGGTGCCGTAGAGGTACTGGAGGCGCCGGGACGGCGAGGCGCCGCGCAGGGCCTGCGGGTCGGCGGCGGCACGTTCCGGGTGGCGGCCGGCCGTGTGGCCGGGCAGTTCCAGCAGGGCGAGCGGGTTGCCCTGGGCCTGGTCCAGTACGAGGCGGCGCGACTGCCGGTCCAGCGCGGGGTAGTGGCCGTCGAGCAGGAGGGCGGCGTCCTCGTCGGTGAGGGTGCCGACGGCCAGCTCGGGCAGTGCGGCGGTGTCGAAGGGGGAGGCGATGTCGGAGCGGACCGCGAGCAGCAGCTTCAACCGGCTGCCGGTCAGTCGGCGGCCGACGAATCCGCAGACCGCGGCGCTGGAGTCGTCCAGCCACTGGCCGTCGTCCAGGACGAGGAACAGCGGTTGCTCGACCGAGGCCGAGGACAGCAGGCCGAGCACCGCGATGCCGAGGGTCATCAGGGAGGGCGGCGTGCCCCCGGCGCCGGTGTGGCCGAAGACGGCGTCGAGGGCCGCCCGGGAGTTGTGCTCCAGTCCGGCGGTGTGCGGCAGCAGCGGGTAGAGGAGCTGGTGCAGTCCGGCGTACGGCAGTTCCGACTCCGCCTCGACCCCGGTGGCCCGGACCACGAGCCGCCCCTCCCGGACGGCCAGGTCGGCGGCGTAGTCGAGCAGGGTGCTCTTGCCGACCCCGGTCTCGCCGCGGAGGAGGAGGGTGCGGCCCTCCACGGAGCGTGCGAACTCGGCGAGTTGCTCGCGTTCGCTGTCCCGACCGAGCAACGGCACGGCTGATCCCACGGTCCAGTTCCCTCCCCGATCGAACCTCCAGGTCGTTCGAAGACCGCGAGCCATGGACGCCGGCCAACTTTCAACTACCTGGTTGGTTGATTACACCCGGACAAGGAACCCGCTGTCAACCAACCGGTTAGTCGGTGCTGGGCTAAGGTCTGCGCATGCAACGCGACGCCGAAGCCACCAAGCAGAGACTCATCGCGGCCGGGCGGGCCGAGTTCGCCGCCCACGGACTCCACGGCGCCCGGGTCGACCGCATCGCCGAATCCGCCCGGAGCAACAAGGCGCAGATCTACCACTACTTCCACAGCAAGGTGGGCCTCTTCGACGCGGTCTGGAACTCCGCGGTGGAGCAGATCATCGGCAGCCTGCCCTTCGACGGGGACGAGGACCTCCCCGAGTTCGCGGCCCGGCTCAGCGACATCTACGCCGAGCACCCGGAGATCCCCCGGCTGATCACCTGGCAGAACCTGGAGCGCGGCGACGAGGCGCTCAACGGCTACGCCGTCGACGAGGTCCGCAGGCGGACCGGCATCCTCGCCGACGCCCAGGCCCGGGGCGTGGTGTCGGACCGGTTCGAGGCCCGGTTCCTGTTCGCGCTGATGGTCCACCTCGCCATGCTGTGGCCCGCGATGGCCCCCGAGGTGCGCACGGTGGTGGACTTCGACGACGCGGCGCAGCGCCGGGAGCTGGTCCGGCGGGTGGCCGCCGGGCTGCTGGAGTGACCCGGGCCGCGCACCGTTCGCGGTGAGCCGGTCCGGACGTAGGGCGTCACCGGACGTACGGAGTCATTCGACCGATCCCGCCTCCGTACCGGCACCGGTGATGTGCAGTCAGATGACCGATGCCGCGCCACCGCCCCCCGCGGCAGGGTGGAGGCGGGTAGGACCCGGCGGGGTCCGAATCGTTCGGCATCCCGGCACACCCACGGAAGGCGGTTCCCACATGTCCACTTCGAAGAGGATGCTCCGCGGCTCGGCCGCGGCGGCCGTCGCGGTCGCGGCCCTGATCGGTCTCGGTGCCGGTTCGGCGCAGGCGGCCGGCTGGCCGCCGTTGCAGCCGGGCGCGCACCTGTACACCGGCACCGACGGGAGCGGCGCGGTGACCACGGTCGACCTGGGCGACCTCGGCACCTGCCACACCCTGGCGGCGCCCGTCCGCTCGGTGCAGGTCGCCGACGGCTCCGCGTCCGTGGTGCTGTACCCGGGCCGGGGCTGCGCGGGTGCGGTCCCGTGGGGCACCGGCTCGCTGGCCCAGTCCAACACGCCCTGGGCGATGCTGAGTTACCGGGTGGTCCCGGCCTGACGGAGGCCGGGGCGCGGTGACGGACGCCGGTGCCGGGGGTGCGAGCCGCGCCCCCGGCACCGGCGTTCCCCGGCGCTGTCAGCGCGCCTGGGCCCAGTCGTAGAGGCGGTGGGCGCTGTCACCGAAGCGGGTGGCGTAGAGCGTGCCCGGCTGCCCGCCCACGAGTTCGTCGGTGGTGGTGGTGACGCCGACGACGGTTCCGGAGCCGGTCCGGGTGTCGAACCGGGCCAGGTGCGGGCCGCCGCTCGCCCCGTGGCCCATGTTGCAGGACTCGCCCCACAGCAGGGCCGCCTTGGGGCTCTGCCGGTTCGGGCCGGCGCAGTGGATCATGCGCGAACCGGCGTACTGGGCCGCGGGATCGTTGAGGCGGTCCTTCGGGTAGCCGAAGGCGTGGACGAACTCCGCGTCGACGGGATCGGAGAACGCGATCCGCTGGTTCCCCGTGACGTCCGCCAGCCGCCGCCCGTCGGGAGACGGGTTCCCCACCAGGACCCCCGTGTCGAAGCCGGCCGCGGCGACGTCCGAGGAACTCGTGCCGTTCCGGTCGGCGTCCCAACGGGAGGACGTCGCCATGGACTTGATGCTGAACCCGCCGAGCGGTTTGGTCCCGTTGCGGTAGCCGGGCACGAAGTAGACGTTGTGCGTCCAGGTGCCGTCGGCGGTGGGCGCCCCGACGCCCCGCAGGCAGTGCGCCGCGGTGACGAGGGTGCTGCGGTTCGCGCCGGTGACGACGGTCGCGGTGCAGCTGCCGTCGTAGCCGTCGGAGAAGGTGAAGAAGAGCCGGCCGACGCTCCTGTTCACCGCGCCGCCGTGGGTCCAGACCGCCCCGGGATCCGGGGTGCTGGGGGCGAGCGGGCGCGGGTCGTCGGGCGTGTTGTCGTCCGCGGGCACGGGGGTGTTCTCGGGGACCATGGCGCCCGCCAGCTTCATCCGGTCGGCCGTCCAGTAGGCGTCGATCCGGTTGCGCTCCTGCGGGGTGGTGGCGCCGGCGTGCGAGGTGACGGTGTCCGGCTCCGCGGCGAGGGCTGCGGTGGGCAGCAGGGCCGCCGCGGTGGCCGCGCTCAGCAGGAGGGCTGCTGCGGTGGGGAGTCGGCGGGGGAGTGCTCGGCGTGTGGTTGACATCGTCGCCCATCTCGGTCGGTGCGGTCGGTGGGCAGGGGCGGCCGCGGTCCGCCCCTGCTCACCGGGGATGTCCGGCACTGTACGAACGGAACGTCAGGTCCGTGTCTGGACCGCGTATCGCCCGTCCATCGGTAGCGTCAGGTTCCGGTAACGGCGGCGCGGCCCGGCAGCGGTGCCCGCTGCTCACTCCGGTCCGGCTCCAGCCGCAGCTCGCGGCCCTGCCAGCGGCGGCGCAGCCAGCGGTCGTGGCTCGCGACGACGATCGCGCCGGGGCCGGTGCCGAGGGCGTCCTCCAACTCGTCGCACAGGCGCGGGGAGAGGTGGTTGGTGGGCTCGTCGAGCAGCAGCAGCCGGGGCGGGTGGGCGACCAGGAGGGCGAGGGCGAGGCGGCGGCGCTGCCCGAGGGAGAGACGGGCCACGGGCTTGTCGAGGTCCGCCGGGTGCAGCAGGCCGAGGGACGCCAGCGGCACCCGCTCGGCGCGGGCCGGGCCGAGGGCGAGCCGGTAGGTGTCGTGGACGGTGCGGTCGGGGCGGTCGAACGCGGTGTCCTGGGTGAGCAGGCCGACCGTCAGCCGGGGGTGGCGGTGGAGCGTGCCCCCGGCCGGGAGGCGGCCGGCCAGCACCGCGAGCAGGGTCGACTTGCCCGTGCCGTTGCCGCCGGTGACGAGCAGTCGGTCGGTGGCCGTGACGTCGAGGTCCGGCAGCGGGGGCCGGCCGGGGACCCGGACGCCCCGGAGGGACACCAGGGGCTCCGGGGTCTCCGAGGTCTCCGAGGTCTCCGGGGTCTGCGCTGCGACGAGGGCGTCCGGCGCGGCCAGGGCGTCGGCCGCGAACCGCAGCGGGCGCGGCGGCTCGGGCACCTGGGCGCGCTCCAGCTCCGCCAGCCGGCGGGCGGCGTTGCGCACCCGGCGGGCGACCTGGCTCTGCACCCGGCCGGCGCGGTGCCCGTAGCCCATCTTCTCGTGGTCGCGCGGTCCCCGGTCCGGGGCGACCAGGTGCGCGGTGACGCCGGCCGAGTGCCGCAGCTGCGCCAACTCCTCCTGCTCCTCGGCGTACCGGAGCTCCCAGCGCTCCCGCTCGGCGCGCTGCGAGCCCAGGTAGGCGGAGTAGGCGCCGCCGAAGCGGACCGGGCCGTCCACCGTCGGGTCGAGGTCGATCAGGTGGGTGCAGACGGCGTCGAGGAAGGCCCGGTCGTGGGTGGCGACCAGCAGGGTGCCGGGGTGCGCGCGGAGCTGTCGCTCCAGGAAGGCGGCGGCGCCGTCGTCGAGGTGGTTGGTGGGCTCGTCCAGCAGCAGTGCGGACGGCCGGCGGACGAGCAGCGCGGCCAGGGCGAGCCGGCCGCGCTGTCCGCCGGACAGCGAGCCGAGCGGGCGGCCGTGTCCGGGGGCGCCGGGGCCGAAGGCACCGAGGCCCAGTCCGTCCAGGACCAGGGCGGCGCGGCGGTCGGCGTCCCAGGACTCCCGGTACTGGGCCTGTTCGAGCCGCCGGCCGTAGGCGTCCAGGAGGTCCCCGTGGCCGGGGTCGGTGTCCGGGACGCGGGCGATCTCCGCGCCGAGCCGGTCGAGTGCGGCGAGGTCCGCGCGGGCCTCGCGGAGCGCGTCGTCCAGGACGGAGGCGACGGAGGCGGAGGCCGGGAACGGCAGCTCCTGGTGCAGGAAGCCGAGGTCCGCGGGGCGCGAGACGGTGCCGGAGTCGGGTTCGTCCAGGCCGGCGAGCACCCGCAGCAGGGTGGACTTCCCGGCGCCGTTCTCCCCGATCAGGCCGATCCGTTGGCCGGGCGAGGCGGTCAGGCCGAGGCCGTCGAGGACGCGGCGGCCGTCGAGGTTGCGGACGAGGTCATGGGCGAGCAGGGCGTGCTGGAGCACGGGGATCCTTCCGGGGGAGGCGTCGGGCCCCGGCGGTCCGCGGGAAGGGCGGAGCTCTGCCCGTGGGCGGGCGCCGGGGAAAGGGGTACGACGAGGCGGACCACTTCGGCGGTGCTCCTGAGCACCCGCCGGTGGCCGTCAGCTCCGGGGCTCACCCGGAGATGTCGTCGTCACCCGCCACGTCTGCCGCTCCTCGCTCCTCCGGCCGTACCCGGACGGCCGGCTGACTGCATGCTGACTGCACGTCACGGCGACTCTAGCAGGGGCGGGGCCCGAGCCGCCCCCCGCAGGGCCCGGCGGGGGCGGGCGGGCCGGGGTGAGCGCCCGCGCCGGCGCCCCCCGGGAGGAGGCGG
>NZ_JBHYGR010000131.1:20101-22220 GCF_042738155.1 Kitasatospora sp. NPDC059088
GCTCCAGCGACGCCCACGCCCCCCCCCGCCCACTCGCGCGGGCGGCCCCCTCACCCCCACCCCTCCCCCCCTGGTCCGGGAACGGGCCGTTCGGAGCCCCCGTCCGGTCAGCCGAGCCGGTAGCGGACGGGGAGGGTGAGCACGCCGCGGATGATCCCGGAGCCGATCCAGTCGAGCGAGTCCACCGGGACGGCGAGTTCCAGCTCCGGGACACGGGCGAGCAGGACGCGCAGGGCGATGGTGGCCTCCAACCGGGCGAGCGGGGCGCCGAGGCAGTGGTGGATGCCGTGGCCGAAGGCGAGGTGGCGGGCGTCGGGTCGGGCCACGTCGAGGGCGGCCGGGTCGCCGGAGCCGGTCTGCGGGGCGTCCTGGCCGGCGGAGCCGAGGGCGACCACGACCACGCCGCCCCGGGGGATCCTCACCCCGCCCAGGTCCAGGTCCTGCGCCGCGTAGCGGTTGGTGGAGCGCTCCACGGAGGTGTCGTGGCGCAGGAACTCCTCCACCGCGCCGGGCAGCAGCTCCGGCCGTTCGCGCAACCGCCGTAGCTGGTCCGGGTGCTGGAGCAGGGCGAGTTGGGCGTTGCCGAGCAGGTTGACGGTGCTCTCGTGGCCCGCGACGACCAGCATCAGCGCGGTGCCGACCAGCTCCTCCTCGGTGAGGCGGCCCGCCTCCCGGTCGCGGACGGAGACCAGGGCGGACAGCAGGTCGTCCTGCGGGTGGCGGCGCTTGGCCGCGACCAGGTCGGCCAGCAGGTGGTGCAGCGCGGCCAGCGCGGGGCGGTGCTCGGGGGAGGCGGGCCGCAGCGCCTGCGCGGACCAGTGGCGGAAGTCGCGGTGGTGCGCGGCCGGGACGCCGAGGAGCTCGGCGATGACGGTGGCGGGCAGCGGGGCGTTGTAGGCCTCGACGAGGTCGGCCGTGCCCGCGGGCGGCAGGGCGTCGAGCAGCCGGTGGGCGATCTGCTCGATCCGTGGGGCGAGTTCGGCCGTGCGGCGCGGGGTGAAGGCGGCCGCGGCGAGGCGGCGCAGCCGGGTGTGCTCGGGCGGGTCGGCCTCCATCATCTGGGCGCCGAGGCCGACGGCGGGCCGGTGCAGGACGAAGCCGGCCGCGTCGAGGGCGTCGGCGGCGGGGGTGGCGTCCTTGAGCAGGCCGGGGTGGGTCAGCGCCGTCCTGGCGAGGTCGTGGCCGACCACCACCCAGCCCTCCAGGCCGGGTTGGAACTCAGCCCGGTGGATCGGGCCGAGCTCCCGCAGCCGGGCGTACCGGGCGGGGGCGTCCGCCTTGAAGGCGGCGTCGAGGACCACCGTGGCCGGCCTGTGGGCGGGTTCGTCGTTCGCGTCCATGGGAGCGACTCCTGTCGGGGGAAGGGAGGTCGGCGGGGGGTGGGACCGGGCCGACGTCCGTGACCTGGGGGTCTCCATCCTTCGGGCGGCCGGGGAGCCCCGCATCGGTCATCTGACGTCCGGGCCGGTCGGCGGCGGGCCGCTCCATGACTGCACGTCGGTTCCGGAGTCATCTGACCGAAGCCCCGGCACCCGCCGGTGGGCCACGGTGGTGGCAGCACGAACCACCCATGAACCACCGACGTGCGCCCGACGCGCATACGACGCGCACGCGATGTGCCGATCGACAGGAAGAGGCCCCGGATGGCCAGGTCAGAGATCCGCTTCGACAGCGCCGGCATCGAGATCGCCGCGCACCTGTACCTCCCCGACACCCCGGCCCCCGGTCCGCGCCCGGCCCTGGTGGTCGGCCACCCGGGGACGGGGGTGAAGGAGCAGGCGTCCGGCACCTACGCGCGGCTGCTGGCCGGGCGGGGCTTCGTCACCCTCGCCTTCGACGCGGCCCACCAGGGCGAGTCCGGCGGTCTGCCGCGCGGGCTGGAGGACCCGGCCCAGCGGGTGGAGGACTTCAAGGCCGCCGTGTCCCACTTGGTCACCCGCCCGGAGGTGGACGCCGAGCGGATCGGCCTGCTCGGCATCTGCGCGTCCGGCGGGTACTCCCTGGCCGCCACCGGCGGCGACAGCCGGGTCCGGGCGGGGGGGGGGCGGGGGGCGGCAGACAGCCCCCCCCGCCGAGCGCGGGGGGGACCCAGGGCGCGGGGGGCCGCGCGCGGGGGTGG